>CAYQDT010000285.1:0-5622 GCA_964416225.1 uncultured bacterium | reverse complement strand
CCGGCGGTATCCCTGGCGGAGGGGTTCCGGTCGCCCCGCAATCCGACACCCACCGCAGGGAGGCCTCGCCGCGGGCGACGTCGAATCTCCCACCGGTTGTTGGCCCCTGGGAGTCCGGTCCATGCAAAGCCTTTTCCGGCGCGCGTCGTTTGCCGCGCTGGTGCTCGTTCTGCCCCTCATGGCGTCGGCCGGCGCCGACCCATCCACCGACACTGCGGCGCCCGGCAGCCGCCCCGCCGCCTCGCATGGTCCCGATTCTCCCACCGGCCTCGAGCGGCCGACGTGGGGCAAGGTGATCGGCTGGGTTCTGGACGCGGAGACCCGTAAGCCGGTTGAGCACGCGCGCATCGCCGTGGAGGTGCAGGGCGCCTTTCCCGAGTCGGGAAAAACCACCGACACCACCGACGGGTTCGGCCGGTACGAGGCACGGGCACCGCTTGGAAAGATCTCGACCAAGCTGGACTGGGGGCGAGTGCTCACCATGCATCCGATCTCGCTCCTGCTGGCTCCGAACTCCATCAAGAAGCAGACCCGCATCGTCGACGTCACGCAGGTAAATGTTCGCGTGGAAGCGGACGGCTACCAGCCGTTTGTCGGCCGCGTCCGTGCGATGGACGTCGATCCGGCCCGGTTCAGCATCACCCTCGATGACGTCTGGCTCGCTCCGGCCGGCCGGGCGCTCAGCTCATTCACTCCGGAGCGCCTCCGCCTCGAGGTCATCGAGGGGCTGAAGGTCGAGCCGGCGATCGCCACTCCTGGTCAGAAGGTTCGCATCACGCTCGCGACCCGGCTGCCCGTGAACCGCGCGTTCAAATACCGCGCCTACGCGACGAGTACCGCGCTGCGGCTGGTGAAAGACGAGCTGGAACTGAAGCGCGAGGGAGACGCCAAACACGATCAGACCACACGGCCGGCCGTGGGAGAGCTGAGTCCCCGAGTCGTCTTCTCCCGGGAGGTGGAGCTGCCCAAGACGTCGATCGACCAGTGGGCGGAGATCGGCTTCTACCTGGTGCGGGACGGCGAGACGGAGCTGCGCCAGAGAGACACCCGGGCGCTCATCCAGATCGTCCGGACCGACGAGGAGCGGAAGGCCGCGGAGCAGATCCTGGAAGGCTTTCGCGCAACGCGCGTCGGTGAGAAGAGCGCCGCGCTCCGGGCGTACGGCGCCGCGCGGAAGGACGCGCCGGGATACGCGCTCGGGCACCTGTCCTACGGCGACCTCTGTCTCCAGCTCAATCGCCCCGTCGACGCGGCGGCGGCGTATGACTCCCTGGTCCGGATGGACCCGCGGGACTACGACGTGGCCCGCACGCGCAGGGCACAGGCACTGGTAGAGGCCGGGAAACCGCAGGAAGCGCTGAATGAGCTCGCCGACGCGGAGAAGGTTATGGGCAAGCGGGTTCCGGCCCGGGTTTACCTGTACCGCGCGCGGGCGTACGCGGCCCTGGGGAAGTTCGACGAAGCGGACCGGGCGCTGGTCAAAGCGGGCGCGAAGATCCAGCTCTCGCCGGACACCCTCTCCGAGATCAACCTGGCGCGGATGCGCTCGAGCGTGGCGTCCAAGCCGGACAGCCCTGACCTGCACCTCAGCTACGCGCGAGTGCTGGCGGACGCTCACCGGCGCGAAGAGGCGGTTGCGGAGATCCGCAGAGCGGCCGCTCTCGAGCCGTCACAGCCGTGGGCCTTCATCGATCTCGGCGAGCAGCTCTGCGCCATGGGCCGGCGCGCGGAGGGTGCCGCAAACCTGCGCCACGCGCTGGAGCTGGCGCCGGAGAACGCGGAAGCGGAGCTCGCCCTGGCGGACGTCTACCGGGATAATGGGGAGTATCCCCGCGCGCTGCCGCTCTACCGGCACGTGACGGAGGCCCAGCCGATGAACCTCCGGGCCCGTCATAACTACGCGCTGATGCTCTATGCCACGGGAAGCCTGCCCGAGGCCCGGCGGCAGTTCGTCGAGCTGCTCTCTCAGGCGCGGGATAAAGGGGAGCTTCAGGAAGAGGGTCTGCCCATTCCGGGAATGGCCATCTACTTCGGGCCGAAGCGCCGGTACGTCGCCGGGTTCAGCATTCCGGAAGCCACCGCCGACTACGCAATCGTCGAAGCACTCGGCGACCTGGAGCACGAGCCCACGAGTGGGCTGCTCTGGCAGGACGTCGGAGCCGCCCTCGTGGATCTGAACCTCTCGCAGCTCGCCGTCACCACGCTGCAGAAGTCGCAGCAGCTCCGGCCGGACCTGCTGGAGACCCGTTTCCTCCTCGGAGTGGCGTACCGCAAGCTCGGCCGCGCCGCGGACGCCCAGCGGGAGCTGCAGGCGGTCGTCGCGGCGAACCCTCTCCACCCGCGCGCTCGGCTGGAGCTGGCCCAGCTGTTCACGGACCGCGGTGATCTGGAGCAGGCGCAGGCCCAGCTCCTGGCTCACGCAAAGAACTGGCCGTACGAGCGGCCGGCCCGAAGGACCGAGTCGCTTGGAGGCTGAAGCAATGCGTCGCCCCTCTGTCCCGCTCACGTTGCTGCCGGTGGCCCTGGCTGCCGCCGTTACGGTGCTCCTCAGTCCCCGCCCGGCTGCGGCGCGGATCATCAGCCGCGCGGCGGAAATCAGTGTCGGGCGAGAAGCGGCCTCCGAGGTGGAGCAGTACTTCCACGTGGACGTGAATCCCCTGGACGTGGCCCGGGTGCGGCAGATCGGTCGCCGCCTCGCGGCAAGTGCCGCGGACTCGAATTTCCCGTTCGAGTTTCACGTGGTGGACAGCCCGGAAATCAACGCGTTCGCGCTGCCGGGCGGATTTGTGTACGTGTACCACGGCCTCCTGCAGCTTCTCCCGAACGATGACACGCTGGCCTCGGTGCTCTCCCACGAGATCAGCCACGTCACGCAGCATCACTCCATCCGGCAGTTCGAAAAGAGCTACCTGCTGAGTCTGGGGATCACCGCGGTGCTGCTCGGAACCGGCGCCGGGGCGAATGCGGCCAACGCCGCGGATGTCGCCCAGACGATTGCCGGGATCTCCTTTACCCGCCATGATGAGGCGGAAGCGGACCGGTACGGCATCGACCTCCTGACGCGCGCCGGCTACGATCCACGCGCCGCGCCGGAGGCCATGGAAGTCCTCAAGCGCGCGGCCGTCGACGAAAAGAATGTTCCGGCTCTCCTTCGCTCCCACCCCACCACCGAGGCCCGGATCAAAACGCTCTCACGGCTGGCGGACGGGCTCATGGCGCAGCGGCAGAGCCAGCGAGCGGAGCTTAGCCGCCGCGTAACCACGCCGGCTCCGGCTGCGGACCCGGCGGACGGAGGCGCCGCGCCCGCGGGGGTGCATCCCGCTGCGTGCGAGTGGCTGCCGCTGGTTCCCGCCTCGCGCTGGGTTTACCGCTCCCGCACTGCGGAAGGGGAGGCTACGCTGACGGTCCGCGCGCTGGAGCGGGGCATCGGCGGCATGAGTGCGGCGTGCCGGGTAGAATACGAGCTGAGCCGCGGGATCAAAACCATCCGCTGGGTGGTGCCCGCCGGTGAGCGCGTCCTTTCTCACCCGGAGCAATCGACCTCCCTCGACGACTGGCGGACGGATGCGGTGTTTTCGGAGCGCGCCGCGGAGCACTCGCTTCGCTCCGGCGGCCTGGAGCGCGTCCAGGTCCCCGCCGGAGAATTCGAAGCCCGGCGAGTCGAGCGGCTCGGCGCGGATGGTCAGCCGGTCTCGACGAGCTGGTATGCGCGCGGTGTTGGCCTGATCAAGCGGTTCAACCGGGAGACGGGCCTCACGGAGGAGCTGACCAGCTACCATATCCCCGCCGAATCGCTCCGGCTTCCGCCGCCGAAGTGATCCCGGTCCGGCGAACAGCCCGCGGCGTTCCCGGCTCCCTCCCCGCTCCTCTTCGAGTTTCCGTGTCTCCGTGGCGAACCATTGCGGTTACCGGGCTTCGATCACCCCGGGTGACCCGCCCGGACCATCTGCCGGCGCCCGCACCGGGCCCCCTCGAGGCACCGCACCATTGTCCTCCCTTTCCACCGAGAGCAGCACGACGGCCGCCGCGGTCGAAGAGAAGCGTAAGCTTCGAAAACACTTCGGCCGGTTCGACATCTTCTTTTACCTGCTCTGCACCCTGGTCGGCATCGACACCATCGGGGCGGCGGCGGCGAAGGGTGCCCAGGGCTTCACCTGGCTCGCCTTCCTGGGGCTCTTCTTCTTCATTCCGTATGCGCTGCTGACGGCGGAACTGGGCTCCACATTCACGGAAGAGGGCGGCCCCTATTACTGGGCACGGCTTGCTTTCGGGCGCTGTGTGGGCGCCCTGGTTGCGGTCATGTACTGGATCTCCAACCCGGTCTGGGTCGGCGGCACCCTGTGCGTCACAGCGGTGGCGGCGGTGGAGATGTTCTTTTGCAAGCTGGACACCCCCGCGAAGTACCTCCTTTCGCTGGCGTTTATCTGGCTCAGCGTCCTGGCGGCGGTGCTCTCGTTCCGCGTCGGAAAATGGGTGCCGACGCTCGGCGCATGGGCCCGGTGCGCGGTGCTCCTCTTCTTTTCCGTCTCGGTGGTGCTCTATGCGGTAAAGAACGGGGTCCACGGGTTTGCCGCCGGAGAGTTCGCGCCCACTTACGCGAATTTCATCACGCTGGTCCCGATCCTGATCTTCAACTACGTCGGCTTCGAGCTTCCGAACGCGGCCGGTGATGAGATGCGGGATCCCGAGCGGGACGTGCCGTATACGGTGGCTCGCTCAGCGGTTGGAACCATTCTGCTCTACGGAGTGCCCATTCTCGCCGTGCTTCTGGTGCTTCCGCGCAGCCAGGTCACCAGCCTGGGCGGTTTCCTGGCCGCCATCAAGGCGGTGTTCACCGTCTATGGCGGCCACGTCGATGCGGGGGGTCACGCCACGCTCACGGGCGCGGGGCAGGTGCTGGGCCAGATCGGCGCCGCGGCGGTGCTCCTCGCGCTCCTTTCCAGCGGGACCACCTGGCTGATGGGAGCGGACCGGGCGCTCGCGGTGGCCGCCTACGACGGTGCGGGACCCCGGCTTCTGGGACAGTTTTCGGAGCGCTGGGGCACTCCGGTCCTTGCAAACCTGCTCTCCGGGGTGGTCTCTACCCTCGTGATGGTGCTGGCGTTCAACCTGACCGCCGGAGATGCGAATAAGTACTTCTCCGCGGCACTCGGGCTCGCCATCTCGACGAACATGCTCGCCTATCTCGCCGTCTTTCCGGCGCTGATCCGTCTCCGATACCTCTATCCCGACGCAAAGCGGTTCTACCGGGTGCCGGGCGGGGTACCGGGGGTCTGGCTCTGCGGGAGCCTGCTCACCGGCTGGGCGCTCCTCGCAACCGTCGCCCTCGTCTGGCCGGGCTTCGGAGTGGGATGGTTCGGCACCGGGGGAGATCCGAATGACGCGCTGCCCGCCGGCTTCTCGCACCACCGCGCCGAATACGAGTGGACCCAGCTCTTGCCGCTCACCCTGATGTTGGCGCTGGGCTTTGCGTTCTACCGTCTCGGCGGCCGAACGCGGCACCAGCTCGCTGCCGCGGCGGCCGCTCCTTCCGTCCCGGTGCCGGAGATGCGGGAGGGAGACCAGCCGCCACTAGCGCGCAACCCGTAGCGGTCCGGGGTCCGCCGGACCGGTTCACCGGTA
>CAYQDT010000284.1:1252-5634 GCA_964416225.1 uncultured bacterium | reverse complement strand
GCGTCCTCGTCACCACCGGCCCGTGCGCGCCGGAAGCCCTGCGTATCGCCCAGGCGCTCGTCCGGCCCGCGATCCGGCTGCTGTCCGGCCCCGACTGGCTCCCGGAGCTCTGCGACTCCGGCGCGGGGGTGCGGCGCGGCTCGCGCGCCGCGTGGCTCTTCGACCCGCAGGAGGCGCGGTGGTAGGGCCGAGCCGCCCGAAAGGGAGACGTGTGCTCGCCTCCCTGCCCGCGAACGTCCTCTTCGTGGGGCAGCGCGGCTGCGTTCCCCAGCGCGGGCGCGCCTACTCGGACGAGTCCGTCCGCGGCCACCCCGGCAAGATGCTGCCGGACCTCGCCCGCGCGCTGATCGAGTTCTACACGCGTCCCGGCGACCTCGTGCTCGACCCGATGTCCGGCATCGGTAACACCGGCGTGGAGGCGGTCCGCCTGGGCCGCCGCTACGTGGGGGTGGAATTGGAGCCGCGCTTCGCGGCATGGCAGGAGGCGAACCTCCGCGCGTCCGGCGTGTCCGCCGGCTTCCGCGTTCTGTGCGGCGACGCCCGACGCATCATGCCGGAGGGCTGCGCCGGCGGCGTTCCGGTGCCCGAGGCGGACGCGGTGATCACCTCGCCGCCCTACGGCGACTGCCAGCGCGAGCAGAAGAACCCCTCCCGCGCGCTCTGGGAGCTGATGGCCGCGGGCCGCTTTGGCCGGAACGTCCTGTCGGGCACCTGCGGGCGCGAGGCCGGGAAACTGGGGAACGTCTCCAACTCCGCCTACCTGCGGGAAATGGCGAGCGTCTGGCGGGCCTGCTTCGGCGCGCTTCGCCCCGGCAGCATCCTCGCCGTGGTGGTCCAGCCGGAGCGCACCCGCCGGGAGCTGGTGCCGCTCCACCACGAGACGGCGCGCCTCTGCGCGGACGCGGGCTTCGTCTTCCTGGACGAGCTGGTGGCGGTGCTCGGGAGGGTGGTGGCGCCCGCGGGCGGCCCGGCGCGGCTCACGGCCCACGCCTCGTTCTGGCGGCGCCTCACCGCCGCGCAGCTGCGCGCCGCGGGGCTGCCGGTGACCCTCGGCCAGGTGGCGCACGTGCTGGTGTTCCGCAAGCCCGATTCGGACGCGCCCGCGGGCGCGCCCCTACCGCGGGAGCCGTCGCCGGGGCACCGCAAAGGCGGCCGTCGGGCCGCCCTTGCCGCACCGGCGCGCTCGCCTGGGCTCCCGTAGCGACGGGTGAGGGCCGATTGCGAGTCCCGGTGCGGCCCCACCTTATCCCCTAACCGCCGGCGCCCGCAACGGCGCTGGCACCGCTGAAAGGAGGCACGCCATGAACGCATCCGCAGCGTCCGGCGCCATTCCCGAATCCGAGCAGCGGCTCCGGGCAGAGAAGCACCTGTTGGGCCGCTGGCTCGCCCAGGCGCGCCGCCAGGGGCTCCTTGCCGCCGTGCCGCCGGAAGCCTGGCACACCCTCTGCGCCGTCCTCTCCTTCACCTGCCGCGACGGCGAGCGGCGGTTCACTCCCGAGCAGCTCGCGCTCTCGCTCGCCGTGCCGCGCGAGGAAGCGGAGCGGCGCCTTCTGGCGCTGGCGTCGGTCCAGTGGCAGGGGCAGCCGCTCGCCGAGCCGGCCCGCTACCCTGACGGCGCGCTCGGCGGGGCGCGGGTCGGCCCGTCCGACCTGCTGCTCGGCGTGAACGAGGCGGCGGAGCCGCAGCCCGCCCCACCGCGCCGGGACGGCGGTCCTCGGGCGGGCGCCGCGGCGCCCAGACCCGACGGCGCCCTGAAGGAGCGGCTCCTCGCGGTCGGGCTCCTGCCCGACCAGGCGGAGCGCCTGCTCACCCACTTCCCGGAAGAGCGGATAGCCCGCCAGCTCGCGTGGCTGCCCCGCCGCGGGGCGCGCAACCCGGCCGCGTTCCTGCTGAAGGCGGTCGCCAACGACTGGCCCGCTCCGAAGGAGGCGCCGTGAGCGGCGCGCCGGACGGCGCTCCCGACTTCGGCCGCGGGTTCCTCCGCGTGCCGCTGTCGGCGTGGCTCTCCGTCTTCTGCCGGGCGCCCCTCACGCGCCGCCAGCTCCAGCTCGTCTCCGTGGTGATCCGCGAGAGCTGGGGCTGGCAGCGCCGCGGCGCCGGTCCCTACCTCTGGACGCGCCCGCTCACCACGGCCCGCTTCGCGGAGGCCACCGGCCTCGCCACCGACCGCATCGGCCGGGACCTGCGCGCGCTCGTCGCGCGGGGCGCGCTGCGGGAGCGGGACGGCTGCTACCAGTTCGTTCCCGACCCGTCCGCCTGGCTGCCGCCCGCGCCCCGTCCGGCGCCGCTTCGGCGGCGGCGGGCGCCGGAACCGCCGCCCCGAACCGCCGCTTCGGCGCCGCCGACAGGGCTCCCAAAGACAGCGCATAGAAAGCAAACGAACGGCGGTCCCGCGGCCGAGCGGGCGCGCGCGGAGCGGTTCGTCCGCGTCGTGCTCGGCTTCGTGGGTCCGCTCTCCGCCGGGCGGGAGGCCGAGCTGCGCCTGTGGGTGGCGCGGGCGGGCGTCCGGGCGTGCTGGCAGCGCCTGGAGCCGGGCTTCCGGCACGGCCCCGCCACCGCCGCCGCGTTCCTGGCCGCCGCCCTCTACGAGGAGCGCGCGCGGCGCCGGGACGGCGGGGACGCGGGCAGCCCGCTGGTCCCATCCTGACGGATGTTCCCGTTCGAGACGCCGACCCCGGAAGCCGTCGGGAGCGCGGACGCCGGGACCCTGCTCGCGGCGTCGGCCGCTCTCTTCGCGCCCGTGATCTTCGGCCTGAGCGTGTGGATCGGAGGGCGCCGACGCCTCCCCGCGGAGCCGCGGCGGCGCTGGGTCCTGCGGTTTCCGCGGGAGGCGTCCTTCCCGGCGGACGCGGCGGCGGCCTGGCTGGCCGCTCTGCGCCCCTCCCTGCGCGGTTCGGACCGCTCGCTCGCCCTGGAGCTGCGGGGCGGCACCGGCGGGGTCCGCTGGCTCGTCGAAGCCCCCGCCATACTGGATGGCGCGCTGCGCGCGCAGCTTGCCGCGTGGTTCCCGCCGGCGCGGCTGGAGGAGCTCCCGCCGGAGGAGGCGCAGGGCGGACCCGTCACGCTGGTCCCGCTCTCGCCGGTCCGTCCGGACCTCTTCCCGCTGCGCACGGCGAAGGGCCGGGAGCCCGACCCGCTGCTGGGAGCGCTGGCCGCCGTCAGCGGCGATGACGGGTGCGCGCTCCGCATCGAGTGCGGCCCGGCACCGTCGGACTGGCCCGCCTGGTCGCACGCGGCGCTGCGGGCGCTCTCCCGGGGCGCGCCCCTGCCGCCGCGCGGCCTGGCGCTCGCGGCGCACCGGCTGCTGGCGCTGCTCGGGGAGGCTCCTCCGCGAGGAAGCTCCTCCAGGCCGGATGCGGCGCTCCTGCGCGACGTTGGCGCGAAGGCGCACGCCCCCGCGCTCTCCGCGCGGGTGGTCGCCTGGAGCGCCGGTGCGGACGCGGCGACGGCGCGCGAGCGCGCGGAATCCATAGCGGCGCAGTTCGCGGGGGCCAGCGCGCACCCGCTGGGCAACGCGCTGGCCCCCGGCAGGCCCCGGGAGGCGGCGTCCCCGTCCGACGCGGCCTCCCGGGCTCCGGCGTTCGTCCTCTCCGTCGCCGAGTTGGGCGCCCTGTTCCACGTGCCGGACGCGACCCACCCGCTGGTCCCCGCGGAGGCGAGCCGCCAGGTGCCGCCCCCGCCGGAGCTGCTCCGCCCGCGCGCAAGCGGGGAGCCAGAGACCGCGCTCGGCGAGGCGCTGGCGCCCTCCGGCGCGGCGCCGTTCGGCCTCACGCGGGAGGAGCGCCGCCAGCACCTCTGGGTGGTGGGCAAGACCGGCGCGGGAAAGTCCACGCTGCTCGCGGGGATCGCGCGGCAGGACCTTCTGGAAGGCCGCGGCTTCGCGCT
Organism: uncultured bacterium; assembly: GCA_964416225.1. Taxonomy (GTDB): domain Bacteria; phylum Armatimonadota; class SYMT01; order SYMT01; family SYMT01; genus CAYQDT01. The sequence continues at coordinate 1,749 of CAYQDT010000284.1, read as the reverse complement.
GCTGGACCCGCACGGGGACGTTGCAGAGCGGGTCCTCTCGTGGGCGCCGCCGGAGCTGGAAGAGCGGCTGGTCTACTTCGACCCGGCCGACCGGGAGTGGGCGGTAGGGCTCAACCTCCTCCAGCACGCCCGGCCGGAGCAGCGCCCGCTGGCGGCGTCCGGCGTGATCTCCGCCTTCAAGGCGCTCTTCCACGACAGCTGGGGACCCCGCCTGGAGCACCTGCTCCGGCACTCCCTGCTCCTGCTGCTCGATTCGCCCCGGCCGTCCCTGGCGCAGCTGCCGCTCCTGCTCACCGACCGCGCCTACCGTACCGGTCTCCTGACGCACTGCCGCGACCCGCTGGTGCGCGGCTTCTTCGCGGGAGAGTTCGAGCACTACGAGGGCCGCTTCCGCGTCGAGGCGCTGGCGCCGGTGCTCAACAAGCTGGGAGCGGCCCTGGCCTCGCCGCCGGTGCGCCACGTGCACCGCATCCGCCTTTCGGAGCTTCGCGGCATCG
>CAYQDT010000284.1:0-1242 GCA_964416225.1 uncultured bacterium | reverse complement strand
GCCGGTGCGCCACGCCGTCGGCGGGCGCGGGGCGGGGCTGCCGCTGCGGGAGCTGATCGACGGCGGCGGCGTGCTCGTCGCGAACCTCTCCACCGGCAGGCTCGGGGCGGACAGCAGCGCGCTGCTCGGGGGCCTCTTGGTGGCGGGGCTCCAGCTGGCGGCGATGTCGCGCGCGGACGTGGCCGAGGAGCGGCGGCGCGACTTCGCGCTCCTGGTGGACGAGTTCCAGCACTTCGGCACCGACGCCTTCGCGACGATCCTTTCCGAGGCGCGCAAATACCGGCTCTCGCTGGTGCTCGCGCACCAGTATCTCGACCAGGTGCCGGACGCCCTCCTGGCCTCCGTGCTGGGGAACGCGGGGTCGCTCTGCGCCTTCCGCGTCGGCCACGCGGACGCCCCGCGCCTGGCCCGGGAGCTCGCGCCGTCGTTCGCGGCCGAGGACCTGGTGTCGCTGCCCAACTACCGCTTCTGCGCCCGCGTCCAGCGGGACGGGCAGGCGCTGCCCGCGTTCTCCGCGCGCACGCTGCCGCTCCCCGGGGGAACCGCGCACCGCCGGGCCGTGGCCGAGGCGGCGCTCCGGCGCTGGGGCCGGCCGCGCGCGGCGGCGGAGCTGGAGGTGGCGGACCTCTGGGAAGGCCGGTCGGAGTAGTCGGGATCGGGCTGGGTTGCGCCCGCGGCACGGCGGTTGCGGGATCCGGCGGGCTTGATACCGTGGTGGGGCTTCGCACGTTGACCGCGCCTGCGATCCGCGCTCCGGCGCGTCCAGGCCCCGACCTCCCGAAAGGAGACCAGCTACCGATGAACCGCGTCTGCCTGAGCGGCCGCTTCGACGGCCGGCCCCGGATCACCTACAGTCCCAGCGGCCTCGCGTTCGCCGAGGCCCGCCTGCGGGTGCCGCGGGCGCGCGCCGCCTGCGCCGCAAGCGGCCCCGCCGTCCCGGACGACCTGATCCCCTGCCTCGCCACCGGCGCGCTCGCCGTCGCCCTCTACACGTGGGGCGAGCCGGGCGTGCAGGTGGAAGTCGAAGGCCGGCTCCTCGCCGCCCTGGCGGACGGAGAGCGCGCCGAGCCCACGCAGCCGGGACCGCTGGCCGTCCACGCCGACTACGCCCGCGTCCTGGAGGACCCGCTCGGCTGCCTCTCGCCGGGCGGCGCGCGGGAGTCCGCCTCGATCCTCCTGGTCCTGCCCAAGGTCCCCTTCCGGCTCTCGCCGGAGGAGGGCCAGAAGGCCGCGTGAGGAGGA
>CAYQDT010000283.1:0-5651 GCA_964416225.1 uncultured bacterium | reverse complement strand
AGGGTGGCGGGGTTTTTGAGCGCGAACTCGCTGTTCGCGCGGCGCCGGGCGTGGGCCTCGTCCAGCGTGAGCCCGTGCCGGATCGCGACGAGGGTGTCCTGCAGCCGGTGCCGCTCCCGGACGTGGTAGTGGGTGTTGTTGGTCCCCACCAGCGGGATACCGGTCCGCCTCCCCAGCTCCGCCAGGGCCCGGTTGCGCGGCGTGTCCCCACGCACCAGGTTCTGCTGCAGCTCCAGAAAGAAGCCGTCCGGGCCGAACCACTCGCGCATCTGCAGCGCGGCCCGCTCCGCGGCGTGCGGGCGGCCGGCATCCACCAGGCGCGGCACCTGCCCCTCCCGGCAGCCGGAAAGGGCGATGAGCCCCCGCGCGTGCGCGGCGAGCGCCGGGTACGGAAGCTGCGGCGCGCGGCGCTCGCTCTCCCGGTGCGCGGTGGAGAGCAGCCGGCAGAGGTTGGCGTACCCCTCCGGCGTCTCCGCCAGGAGGGTGAGGTGCGATCCATCCTCCAGCGTCACCTCGGCGCCCGTGATCGGCTGCAGCCCGGCGTGGTGGGCGGCGTGCGTGAACTCCATGGAGCCGTACAGCCCGTGGTGATCCGTCAGCGCCAGCGCTGTGTAGCCCAGCTCCACGGCCCGCCGCACCAGCTCTTCGGGGTGGGAGGCTCCGTCCAGGAAGGAGTAGCAGGAATGGCAGTGCAGCTCCACCGTCCCCCACCGGGCCCGGTCCTCCCCCGCCAGTGCCGCCCTGCTCTCCGCTTCCATACCGCTCCCAGATCGCTCCCAGATCGCTCCACACCCACTCCACACCGCAGTCGGCCCGCACGCCGCGCTCAAGAACCCGAAACCCGAGACCCGAAAGGCCGCTACCCGTACGGCTGCTGGTACCAGCGGTCCGCGATGCGGTCATGGAAGAGCGTCACCACTTCCCCATTCACCAGCTCCAGCTCCCAGTACATCCGGCAGAGCGGCTCCCGCCACCAGCTGTCGTCCACGCGCCAGCGGTCACGGATTCGGGTGACCGGCACGGGCTCTCGAGCGGGGCGCCGGAGCTGCAGCGGCACCCCGCGGCGGTCCGCCCGCACCCACACCGGGCGCGGCGAGTTCAGGGCTCGTAGCTCAATAACGCGTGTCTCTTTTCCGGCAGGCGGGACCATGGCTCAACCTCCACGATGCTGTAAACGGCGGGATCCCGCAGCCGCTCCCGGAGCTGCTCCAGGGCGTGGGCCAGGCTCTCGCGCCGGTGCTGCCGCTCATCACCGAAAAGGAGGGTCTGCACGTCCAGCCGCGGCGCGAAGCCGGTGACCTCCACGGAGAGCTCCGTCAGCACGCCCACGGGACGCACCGGCTCCAGGCGGCGCTGCAGCTCCGCGACGATCGGCTCCGCGCTCTCCCGCGGGCCGCGCAGGGTGAGGCTCCGCTCCCAGAGCTCGCCGCTCTCCATGACGGCCTGCAGCTGGACCGAGCGGATTCCGCGCCCACCCCGCTCCGGACGCGCGCAGACCCGCCGGACCAGCCGTGCCAGCGCCAGGTGGAAGTGCGCCACCGTGGGGGCTGCTTCGTCGAAGCAGAGGCTCTCCCGGATCACCACGGGCGCAATATAAGGGACCAGCGGCTCCCGGTCTTCGCCGCACGCCAGGCGGTGCGCCCGCTCCCCCTCCCGGCCGAACTGCGCCAGCAGGGCCGAACGGGGCACCCGGCGGAGCTGCCCCAGCGTGGCCAGCCCCAGCAGGTGCAGCCGCCGCAGCATCTCCGCTGAGACGGGCAGGAGCGCGCAGGGAGTGGCGTCCAGCAGCTCCACCCCTTCTTCCCGCTCCTCCACCCACTGCGGCCGGGCGAGGGTGGCGCGATGCGCGGCCGCCCAGGCCGTGAATTTGCCGGACGCGATTCCCACCCGCACCGCCAGCGCCCGGGGCAGGACGGCGCGAAGAGCGGCCATGACCGGCTCGGGAGCGGAAAAGCCGGCTATCCCGGAGAGGTCCAGGTAGAACGTCTCCGGCGGCTGCACCTCGATCTGGGGAGTGATGGCGTCCAGCGCCTGGATCAGCGCGTCATACCGCGCCTGGTAATAACGGCCGGCAAACGGCAGCAGGACCACGCCGGGACACCGCTGCGGCACCTCGTGGGCGGGCAGCCCGGGCGTCAGCCCCGCCGCCAGCGCCTCCGGAGAGCAGGCACGCAGCACCGGGTCCCGACCGGATTCAGCCATCAGCGCCAGCGGCCGTCCCGCCAGCTCCGGCCGGCGCTCCCGCTCCACCTGCACGGGGAAGTGCGGCAGCCAGAGACACGCCACCCGCTCCGGCGCGAAATGCTCTCCCCCGGCCCGCTTCCCGCCCGCCATACCCATCACTCCGCCCTCTCCCGGTCTCGGCGCCGGTCCCGCCCCGGCCCCCGCTGTTCTGCGAGGATCAGGCGAGCGACAGCGTCCTTGCCCCTTTTCCCTGTTGGAGAGTTATAGCAAACAACTGTTTGATTTTTCCAGTGAAGAGGGTCGAATGGCACGGGATGACACCCGACCTGCGGGTTTCGGGTCGCAGCGGCCGCAGCCGGTGTCCGGGCGGCGGGCTTCTCGCGAGTCTCCCGGCGCGGCCGCTGCCGTCGACCCCATCCGGGTCGGGCGCATTAGAGGCGCACAGGGGAGCACAGGGGAGCACAGGAGGAGATTCCGGGGTGGTGGTGGTAGACGCGCTTAGCCGGGGCTGCTCTCCTGGCGGAGACGGGGCCGCTCGCCCGGCCTCCTCACGAGCGGCCGCCATGAAGGCGACCGGTATGGACGTATGGGATACCGGAACGGGGACGTGAATGGGAGACCGCGCAATGGAAGATATGGTGAGCGCTACCTACCGCTATGAGGCGTGGCTTGCCGAACGCCTTCCGCTGGTCCGGAAGCACCTGGAGCTCAAGCACGAGCAGATGGCGGAAGAGGCGTTCAGCTTCCTTCGGGGCACGTTTTACCGCTGGGCGCAGCGCTTCCCGGAGCGGTGTTCCGAGCTGTCCGGCGCTCCCCGGCTCCAGGGGGTTGGGGACCTCCACATCGAGAACTTCGGCACCTGGCGGGACGTGGAGGGACGTCTGGTGTGGGGCATCAACGACTTCGATGAGGCGTGGCGCGTGCCGTACACCTGCGACCTGGTCCGCCTCGCGACCAGCGCCCTCCTGGCGATTCGCAGCGAGCGGCTGGACGTTCCCTTCGAGGAGGCGTGCGAGGCCGTCTGCGAGGGATATGCCGCCGGATTGCTCCGGGCGGGCGCCCCCTTCGTCCTGGCGGACCGCCACGGCTGGCTGCGAGACCTCGCCATCCGGCGGCTTCACGAGTGGGACCACTTCTGGAGTAGGCTGCAGGACCGGCTGCGGAGCGCCGACGCGCGCGACTATCCCCTGCCCGACGTCGCGCGCCGGATCTTGCTGACCGCGCTGCCGGAACCATCCGCCGGCGTGGAGCTGGGTCTCCGGGCGGCAGGGGTGGGGAGTCTGGGCCGGCAGCGGTTCGTGGCCCTCCTCGATTGGGAAGGCGGCCGGGTGGCGCGGGAGGTCAAGCAGCTTGCGCCTTCCGCCTGGGCATGGGCTGCCGGAGACGCCGAGGCGACCATCGATGTCCCCTCCCACCTCCTGGAGCGATCCGTCCGCTGCGAGGACCCCTTCACCCGTATCCGGGAGGGGTGGATGCTCCGGCGCCTGGCGCCGGACGCGGACAAGTTAACGCTGGATGCGCTGCGGGAGCACCGTGCTCCCATGGAGACCCGCCGGCAGGGTAAGGCGCGGGAGGAGCGGGACGCGCGGCGCGCCTGCAAGATGCTCCGCGCAATGGGCCGGGAGACCGCCAACGTGCACCGTGCCAATCCGGAGGAGGCGCTGGCCGCCGTCCGCGCGCACCTCGCGGAGCTCAAGCCGGGGTGGCTGTATTCCGCCGCGCGGAAGATGGCGGGCGTGACCGAGAAGGACTGGCGCGCCTGGCGCCGGCACTACCGGCGCCAGGCGGCTCCGTAACCGGGCTCGCCGGTGTTTGCCGCGCGCTCGTCTTTATCCCCCCGCAGGTCCGGAGCTCCGGAGCAGGAAAACGGCCGCGCATTCCTGCAATGGATGACGCGGTGATCTCGCTCTTCTTTTCGCCTGCTGGAGACCGGATGGTCAAGCTCGTCCCATTCTACGCCCTGACCGCGTGTTGCGCGGTGCTCCCCGTACTGCGCACGGTTTCCCCATTCCCCACCCCCGCGCCGCCGGATTTGCCGCGGCGGACGGCGCCTCCAGCCGTACGGACCGGAGCGGCACCGGAGGCGGCGGGCGCGCAGGCGCCGGAAGGGCCGCAGCTGGCCATGGGGCCGCGCGGGCTGACCTCGCTGCGGTTTGGCGGTCGCGAGCTGCTGCACGACGGCGAGCTGCGCGTGAACCAGGCCGTCTTGCGGAGCTGGGACGGCTCCTCCCACCCGGCCGACCTGAAGGAGGGCCGCTTCACCGCGGACCCGGCGCGGCAGGAGGTGACCCGCTCCTATCCATGGGGCAGCGTCTCGTGCCGGTACACGGTCCGGGACCACCGGCTGAACCTGGACCTGCAGGTCACCAACCGCTCCGAGGAAGTGCTGTCCGGTATCTTCCTGGAGCCGCTGCAGCTCTCGTTTCCGGAGCCTCCGCGTGGCTGGGACGGTAATCCCCGCCTCGCGCACAACATCGGCAGCCCCAGCGTGATCCGGGCGGAGTACGGCCGCGGGACGGTGGCCCTGGTGAACGAAGACGTGGGCCGCCCGCTCCTCTGCGGCTTCCCCTGGCCGCTGGACCGGCCCGCGAGCCGGACCTACCCGCTGTGGATCTACACCTCCCGGCATGCGTCCCTGCCGGACAGCCTCCCGTACATCGACCGGCCGATCTATCCCGGTGGAGCGGACCAGTTTCACCTCTCCTTCCGCTTCGGGCCGGCCGGGGCCGCGGAGGCCACCCTGGCCTCCGATCTCTATCGCCGGTTTGCCGATGCCTATCCGTTCCGCCTCCACTGGACGGATCGCCGTCCGATCGGCGAGCTCTTCCTGAGCAGCAGCGACCTCCACGCGCCGACCAACCCGCGCGGCTGGCTCAACGACCGCACCGTGGATGTGACCACTCCCGCGGGCCTCGCCGCCTTTCACCGGCGGGTGCTCGAGTATGCCGATACGAGCGTGCGGATCCTGAAGGAGATGAACGCGCAGGGGATGGTCCTCTGGGACCCGGAGGGCCAGGAGTATCCGCACGCGACCAGCTACCTGGGTGATCCCCGCTCGCTCCCCGCGGAGATCGAGCCGGTGATCGATGCCTTCTTCCAGCGCTTCCGGACGGCCGGACTCCGCACGGGGATCTGCGTCCGCCCCCAGCGGCCCGTTCGCGGCGCGTACTCTCCCGAGGTGGTCCAGCAAGAGGTGCCGGATCCCGCCGCGAACCTCATCGCCAAGATCACGCTGGCGAAGCGCCGGTGGGGCTGCACGCTCTTCTACGTCGACTCGAACGGCGATCCCGGCCAGCCGATGGATGCCGCCATTTTTCAGCGGGTCGCGGCGGCGCATCCGGACGTGCTCCTGATGCCGGAGCATCAGAATGTCCGCTACTACGCCTACACCGCGCCGTACGATGAGCTGCGGGGCGGGGTGACGTCGACGCCCGCGGAGGTCCGGGACGTCTATCCGGGCGCCTTCA
>CAYQDT010000282.1:0-5666 GCA_964416225.1 uncultured bacterium | reverse complement strand
CGGGAGCAGTGCTCCAAGTGCCATAACAACCGGCAGACCACGGGCGGGTTCTCCGTCGCCACCTACGCGGCAATCCAGAAGGGCAGTAAGGGCGGCAAGCTGCTTGCGGCCAAGCCGGAAGACAGCCGCCTGGTGAAGTACCTCACCGGCGTCCTCAAGCCGCAGATGCCGCCGGGAGCGCCGCTGCCGAAGGCGCAGCTGGACAAGATCAAGGCGTGGATTGCCGCCGGCGCGAAGGCGGACGTCGATCCGAACCAGCTCCTCTTCTCGGACGTCCAGATCCCCACGGTGAAGGTGCCCGTTATCCCGACCCGCAACCCGGTGCTTCCCCAGGCGGCCTCCCTGGCGTGGAGCAAGGACGGCAAAATCCTGGCCATCGGCACCTACAAGGTGGTCCGGCTGGTGGATCCCGCCACCGGGCAGACCCTCCGGGAGCTGAAGGGCCACGCGGACGTGATCCACTCCCTCCAGTTCAGCCCGGACGGGAAGTACCTCGCGGCGGCGGGCGGCCCCACGGCGCAGCAGGGCGAGGTGAAGATCTGGGAAGTGGCCACGGGCAGCCTCTCCAAGACGATCAGCGGCCATACGGACGCCATCTATTCCTGCTCCTGGTCCCCGGACGGGAAGAACCTGGCCACCGGCAGCTACGACAAGACGATCCGGATCTGGGACGTGGCCACCGGCAATGAGGTGAAGACGCTCAAGGACCACGCGGATGCCGTCTACGCGGTGGCCTACAACCCGCAGGGAAACCTGCTGGCCTCCGGCAGCGCGGACCGCTCCGTCAAGGTGTGGGACGTCGGCTCCGGCAAGCGGATCTACACGCTGACCGGGCACACGGACATCGTGTTCGGCCTGGCGTGGAACCCGGCCGGCACCCAGCTCACTTCGGTGGGCGCCGATAAAGCGGTGCGGGTATGGAACGTCAACGCGGCGGCGGGCAACGCGGCCCGCAGCTCCACCCCGCACGAGAAGACCATCAACGAGGTGGTCTACTCCCCGGACGGCACGCTGATCGCCACCGCCAGCGACGACCACTCGGCGAAGATCTTCAAGTCGAACGGCAGCACCGTCGCGACCATCAAGGACCTGGGCGACGCGGTGATGTCCGTCTCCTTCAGCAGCGACAACAAGCGCCTCGCGGTCGGCAGCTTCGACGGCATGGTGCGCATCTACTCCGCCGCCGACGGGAAGCTCGTGAGCACGGTCATCGACCTGCCGAAGCCGCCCGAGAAGCCCGCCGCGACTCCCACGAAGGCGGCGGCTCCCACGAAGGCCGGCGAGCCGAAGAAGCCCGCCTCCGCCGGAAAAGCCGGGGCCCGGTAGGATCTCCCCCGCGAAAAACAGCGCCCGCTCCCAGACCGGGGCGGGCGCTGTTTTGACTTGCGGCCGGCGACACACCGCGGGCTCCGGCGTCCACGCACGCTCGTTATCCCGAGGCGAAGCAGTGGTCGATCACGTCCAGCAGGCTCTCGGTGTCCAGCGGCTTCTTGAAGAACGCCGCGATGTTCCATTCCTCCACGCCCTCGAAGTCGTACAGCCCGGAGAGCACCACCACGGGAATGGTCCGGAGGCGCGGGTCTCCCCGTCGGTGCTCCAGGAGCTCCCAGCCGGACATCTCGGGCATCATCAGGTCCAGCAGGATGACCGCCAGGTCGTCCTGCTCGTCCACCCGGCACAGCACCTCGCGCCCATTCGCGGCGGTGATCACCGAGTACCCCTCGAGCTGCAGCAGCTCGGTCAGAATAGCGCGGATCTCTGCATCATCATCCGCAACGAGGATTGTCCCCTTTTTTCGTGAAGGCACCGGTGTGCTCCTCCAGGTGCTCCGTTGCACCCTCACCGCAAATGCTGTTCGGACGTCGGGACGACCTTCGGGCGCCGAACCGTTCGGCTGCCGATCTTCGTTGTCACTATTCCACTTAATAGTATAGTTCAGGAGAAAAAGCAACCCATCCGCCGGGCCGACCGTCCCGGAAAAATCGTTCCGGGAGCGCGCTGTCGCTCACCGGCCGGAGGCGGCGAGAATCCTCGCTCTAGCCCAGCCGGTCCAGCTCCCACCACCAGTGGCCCGGCTGGATGTGGCGCTCATCGCGGAGGCGCTGCAGCGACCCGAGACCGGTCACGGCCTCGTGCAGCGCCGGGGCCAGGCGGAGGAGCACGTCGTCGGCGTCCGCCAGGCGGGTCGTCGCCTCATCGCCGAACTCCGGCTCCCAGAGCGCCAGGCTGCTCCGGACCTCCAGCAGCTCCAGGGCCCGCGCGGAGCTCCACTCCGGAAACTGCAGGCCGGACACGTACCGGTCCAGGAGCCGCTCGCCTTCCGTCTGCGCTGCCATTCGCCCGCCCGTCCTTTCACACGCTCACCGGCCGAAGCGCCGGCGGCAACCCGGCCGGACCGCTCTTCCGGCTCTTCCGGCTCTTCCGGCTCTCCCGGCTCTTGCGGCTCTTGCGGAAGGCGGCCTCCACTGGAAAAGGGGAGCTGCGGAAAGGGACCTTCCTCCAACGAGGTGGTCTCGGAAGATGAATCGGAGCCGGGATGCCTCCGTGGAAACGGGGACCCTTCCGCGGCGGCGCTCACCCGGGGCGGGGTCCGGCACGCCTCCGGCTGCAGGCGGCCGACCGTGCGAGTACCCGGCCGGGCCGGGCGGGATCACCCGTGGAGCGCTTGCTGCGCCGGAGGAGCGGAGCCCGCGAGTACCGGCCCGGGGCCGGCCGGAAGCGGCCGTTTCCGGGCCCGATCAGGCCCGCGCGGCGCCGATGATCTCCCGCACGTCGGCGACTCCATGCTCGGCGAGCCAGGCCTGCAGCCCGTCGATCGTCTCCGGGATGGCCATCGGGTTGAAGAAGTTGGCGGTCCCCACCTGAACGGCGCTCGCGCCCGCCATTAGGAACTCCAGCGCATCCCTCCAGCCCGTGATGCCCCCGATCCCGATCACCGGGATGGAGACCGCGCCGGCCACCTCGTACACCATCCGCAGGGCAACCGGCTTCACCGCCGGCCCGCTCATCCCCCCCGTCCGGTTGCCCAGCACGGGACGCCGGCGCTCCGGGTCGATGGCCATTCCCACCAGCGTGTTGATGAGGGAGACGGCGTCCGCGCCGCCCGCCTCCGCCGCGCGCGCCAGCCCGGTGATGTCCGTCGTGTTGGGCGAAAGCTTCGGAATCAGCGGCACCCGGCACGCCTCCCGGCACGCCGCCACCGTCTCCCGCACCGCGTCCGGCGTCACGCAGAACTCGGCCCCTCCCCGCCCGACGTTCGGGCAGGAGAGGTTCAGCTCGATGGCGGCCACCCCGTCCGCCCGGGAGAGGGTTCCGCAGAGCTCGACGTACTCCGCCAGGCTGTTCGCCGAGACGTTCACCCACACCGGCAGCTCCAGCTCGCGGACCCGCGGCAGGATGTTTGCGAGAAAGCCCTCCACCCCCGGGTTTTGCAGGCCGATGGCGTTCAGCATTCCCGCGGGCGTCTCCACGATCCGCTGTCCCGGGTTGCCGGGCCGCGGCCGGGGCGTCACCGCCTTGCCCACCAGCGCGCCCATCCGGCGCAGGTCCCAGAACCGCGCGTACTCCTCGCCCCAGCCGAAGCAGCCGGACGCCGACATGACGGGGTTTTTCAGCCGCATGCCGGCAATCTCGACGGCGAGACGGGGCGCCGACGGCCCGGTATTTGATCCTGCTTCAGCCACGGTCAAGGTCGTATCCCGCTCCCTCGCGCTGCCGCCGCGGCGCCTGTCAACCACCCCCGGAGCCGCCCCCGCGTCACCAGGCGATCGCCCCGCCGGAGAAAACGGGGCCGTCCGTACAGACGCGGTAGTAGCCGCCCTCCCGCCGGGGCACCGTGCAGCCGATGCACGCCCCCACGCCGCAGGCCATCGGCGCCTCCAGGGCCAGCTCGGACGGCACCCCGTACGCTTCGGCGATCCGCGCCACGGCAGCCAGCATGCCCATCGGCCCGCAGGCGTAGACGGTCGACCGCGCGCCTTCCGGCCCCTCCAGGAAGGCGGGCAGCAGCTCCGTCACGAAGCCGCGATGCCCGTGGGTGCCATCGTCGGTGGCGGTGCGCAGCAGCACCTTCGCCTCCCGCAGGTGCTCCAGGCCGACGAGGTACCGGGAGGTGGCCGCGCCGATCAGCCCCACCACTTCCATCGGCACCAGCAGCCGGTGGAGGTACTGCGCCCAGTAGACCAGCGGCGGCACGCCGACCCCGCCGCCCACCAGCACCACCCGCGCCCCCTCCGGCAGGCGGAAGTGGTTGCCCAGCGGCCCCCACACCTGTACGAAGCGCCCCGGCTCGTTCCGGCGCAGGGCGGCCGTTCCCCGGCCCACTTCCCGGTAGAGCACCTGGATGATGCCCCCCTCGCTGTCCGCGTGGTAAACGCTGAACGCGCGGGGCAGGAGCGGGTCCCAGCCGCCGAGCGACCGGACCATCACAAACTGTCCGGGCCGGGCTGCGGCGGCGATCTCCGGCGCGTCCAGGGTGAGGACGAAGTGCTCGGGCGCCACCTCCTGGTGGTCCAGCACCTCCGCGTGCAAAATGGGTAGGGTCTCCGGCATGTCCCTTAATTAACCGCCAAGACCCGGGCCGCGCCCAGATTTTCCGCGGGAATCGCCGCAGCGGGCCCGCCGGCCGGGCGCGAGACGCGCTGGAGCAGCCTCCGGGGAGCGGGGAGGGACGGTCCGGAGGCCTTGCCGTTCCCGCCGAGCCACCGGACCGATGAACAGCCCGTGGAGCGGGCCGGTCGCCCTGCGGTCCCACCATGACGCCGCCCGGCCGCCCGCCGGCTGCGCGGGCGACCCGATCCCGCGCTTCGTGGCAACTGCCGGCAGATCGCCGTTTTACCAGCAGCCCGCTGGAGAATCGGCCGGTCGGCCCGAGGGAGCGATCGCGGACCGCCGGCCATGCCGTGGCGCTGCTGATTGGAGCGCGAGCCGTGAATCGGCTCACCCGCAGATCCGGCTAAGCCGGCCCCCGGACTTGCCACGCGGGTCGTCGCCCCGGCGTTCCGACCAACCCCGATCTCGCAACCTATCCTACACCACCCCGGCGTGCCGTGACCGGAGGCGCCGCGCTTCCTCGCTCGCCCGCGCGCCACGCACCCGAGAGGTTGCGGGGCAGCGCCCGGGAGCCGGGGTGCAGACCTGACCACCTTCGTGTGGGACGACAGCCGCTGCCGGCGGAGAAGAGTCAGGTTGACGAAACTTCGCCCCGGCAGCACCCGTCAGAGAGGACAGGAGCGAGCGATGGCGACGGTCCGGTACACCACCATCGATGGGGAGATCGTGGCGGAGAAGCGCGCCGGCGTGCGGAAGACGTACGTGCCGGACCCGCTCGGCTTGACGGTAGCGCTGCTCGATAACTCGCAGCAGCAGACGGACACCCTGGCTTACTGGCCGTACGGCGAGGAGCGCGCGCGAACGGGCACCACTCCCACGCCCTTTCGCGCGGCCTTGTGCAGCTGTGCGTCCAAGCCTGTATGCACGGGCTTGTGTCCGTGTCCCGTGGTGCCCCCTCTCATTCCTGGATTCGGCAAGCCGGCCTGGCTACACTGCGTGGCTTACCGTGTCGGGGTGCTGGCGTTGTTCTGCACCCCGCCCCCATTCCCGCCGCCGCCCCCGGGACCTCCGGGGTCTTGCTGGCCATCTGGAGCCGCGGTGTAATCACCATGGCC
>CAYQDT010000281.1:0-5690 GCA_964416225.1 uncultured bacterium | reverse complement strand
CCAAGCTCCTCTACCCGGTCGAAATCGGTCTGCCAGAGATCGTAGTGCCGGCACCGCTCCATCTCATCGACGCGGGTTCTGCCGCCGTTAATGGTGGGGTAGCTGTTTTCTATACCCGTAGCGAAGAGGAATCCGGGGGGCATGCGTGCCTGCGCCTCTTGATCGTAGGAGGGGCGATAATGCTACATTCCCGGATCGGCGCGGAATCACGCGTGAGGTGGTCCCGGGTTGCGTGGTCCGTGTGACCGGCCCGATTGCTCGCCGCCATAACCGGCGAGCCCCCCCACGGGGCCCATCGCGCCGAGCTGCCGGAGTGGGGAAGTGAGCGGGGAAACCGGATCCGGCTACGGGGAGCCGGGTCGGCGAAAGCAGGGCAGCGGAGTCCGGTTTTGGCCCCGGGGGAGTTACGCCTCATCGACACAGCCCTGGAACAGCAGCTGGGATGCCTTGAGCACCGCCTGAACCCGGGCCTGGAGTGCGGGGGTTTCCAGGGCCGCGGGCGATTCCAGGGGCAGCCGGACCGTGAACCGGAACGCGGGGCGCTCCCAGAAATGATCCATGTGCAGCGGATTCTGGCCGAGCTCCGAGAGCTCGTCGGCGAGCAGGTCATCCAGGTCGCCGCCGTTGTCCAGGACCAGCTCCTCCAGCGCTTCGTTGACCATCCGGTGCTCCGTGGAGAAGCCGACCTGCAGCTCGGAGCGCTCCGAGAGCACGCGCACCTCATAGTAGCTCTTGTTGGCGACGTGCAGCCGGACGCAGAGGTCCCCGAGCGGGGTGCCGGTTTCTTCCAGGACCTGCAGCCGGTCGAAGGTGCCGTCGCTCCCGTAAGTGCCGGTCATCCATGCGCGGAAGGCCTCCAGACGGCTCTCCCAATCGGTCGCTTCCATCCTCTTCTCCCCTCGGTTGGCGCTTCTACATACCCCGAATCGACCCCGCACTGAACGCGCGTGCAGCGGTCGGGCCGGGGCAACGGCATGAAGAAAGCCACCCGCCGAAGCGGGTGGCCGAGCTGCATCCGCCCCGGAGAACACTCCGGGAGCACTCCTTTATCGGAAGCGGAAGCTGTAGGCAACTTCGCCGCCGATGCTGTTCAGGTCGAACAGCGCGATCGTGGCGGTGAAGGCCTTGTAGGTGTAGCGGCCGCCGACGTTGATGTCGCCGTCCCGGTACTCCGCCATGGCGCTCAGGTGGCGATCGAAGAACAGCTCAGCGCCGCCGAACGGGGAATCCCCGTAGAGACCGCCGCCGTAGCCGACGTGGCCCTTCAGAGCGAAGCGCTGCTCGATTTCGCTCTTGGTGAAGTACTTGCTCGCAACCACGTACCAGCTCGGGTCGAGACCCAGCTGGTCCGCCGCGTCCACCACGCCCACGGCGATGGCGGGCAGGTTGCGCTTCTCGCGCAGGACCTGGTACTTCGCATTCACCAGAACGTTCACGTCGGAGCCAAAGTCTCCGCCGTTGCCTCCGGCGACTCCGACACCCACTTCGAGGCGGTCGGCGATGCCGCCGATGACGCCGCCGATGACGAACTTGTTGGTGCCTCCGACAAACGCCGAGACCTGGCGGTTCGGCTGTACGTAGGCGCTGGGCAGTTCCAACAGGCCGGTCGAGCCCAGGAAGTTGGGCACGCGGGCTTCCGTGCTGGGGCGCTGCACGTCCTGCACGTCCGCAGCATGAGCCGGGATCGCGAAGGCAGCCAGCGCTAGGATCATAAGACCGGCACAGGCTTTACGCATGGATTCAGATCTCCTCAAGGTGACCCGGGGGACACGCGTTTTTCCTATGTTGCAACGCTTGGTCCGAGTCTCACAAATTATGCGCTAAACGCCCGCTTCTGAAACGTATCCTCCTGCGATTTCCAAGCAATCGAGCGCGTCTTCCTTCCAACTCAAACGAAACGCAACATAATCCGTAAGATTTAGTTTTGAGAATCGTCGGCTCCATCGCATGCGTGAATCGGGTCGCCGGGGCGGAGGGTCAGCGCCTTCGCCGCGCTTCCGCCATTTGCCGCGACCTCGAAGTAGCCCATGCTGCCCCGGAGCACGGCGACCTCGCCGGGCGCTACCGCGGCGTAATGGGTGACGGGTCTCCCCAGCTCCTTTCCCGCCGCGGTGAATCGTGTCTCCCACGGACGCGGCAGGTGCTCGGGGCGGAAGTTCGTGACCGCGTTGCCGTACCGGTCGATCAGGAGCACCTCGCCGGCCCACCCCCGCTCCGTGCGGCGCGGCTCCGGGATGGTGAGACGGACGGGATCGTAAACGGGTGTCCCGCACTGCTCCGGCTGCACCCCGGAAGCCAGCGCGGCCGCGACCGGAGCAAACAGGTCCCTCCCCTGGAACGTGGCGCCGGGGGCCGGCAGCCAGAACTCGGGACGATCCAGGTGGAAGAATGCGGGCTCGCCGGCCGTGGTGGCGCCGGGCCAGAGCAGTCCGTTATCCGGTCCGACAAAGAGGCGGTCCGCACTGCGGGCGCAGACCGGCCGCCGCTCACTGCCGACTCCCGGGTCCACGACCGCCAGGAAGACAGTATCGGGCGGGAAGTAGGGAAGCGCCTCCCGAAGCAGGAGGGCACCCACGCGCACCGCCTGCGGAGGCACGCCGTGGGTGAGATCCACCACCCGGAGGTCCGGGCAGCGGGAGAGTAGAACCCCCTTGACCAGGCCGACATACGCGTCCTAGAGGCCGAAGTCCGTGAGCAGGGCGATCGGGCGGGGCATTGAAAACGGAGGAGGCGTTCGGGGGCACGGTCGCGCCCGGCGCCAGTACGCTCGAGCGAACAGGACCCCGCGGCCGGCGTCCCGTCGGGTTCAGGCTACCCGCGGCCCCCCACGCTCAAAACGATCAATTGTCCACCCGGACCCGCGCCAGGCTCGAGCTGATCACGGTCAGCTTCGAATCCAGCCCCTGGATCTCGACCAGGTGCTCACCGTTCGGCACGCCGGTGGTGTCCCATTTCCAGGCGTAAGGCCGCCGGTTCGTGATCTGCATGAGCTTCCCGTTGAGGAAGAACTTGACGAACTCGACGCCTTCCCCCATCACGTTGGCGGTGATCGTCACCGTCCCGCGCTGCGGCGCGCCGGACAGCGGCGCGGCCGCCAGGCGGATGCGCCGCTGCAGACTCGCGGGCCGGACCGCGCCGAACAGGATTCGCAGGTGCGTGATCCCGGACGTGACCTTTCGCTTTCCCCCGAGCGCTTCTTCGAGCGCTCTGGGGAGCTGATCCACGTCCACCGTGCCCCGCAGGTCCGGCATCGGCTCCCACGCGCCGCCGTCGATGCGCACCTCTACCCGGGTGGGGGCGAGGTCGAACGGATCGCCGCTGCTGAGTGCCGCGGGCTGCGCGAAGAAGCGGGAGACGATGGGTCGGGTTGTGCCCTGACCGATCGCCTCGATCAGGAGCTGGGACGCCGGGTGCGTGGTGCCCTGCAGGGTCGCGTCGGCCGGCTGGATCACAAATCCGCCCCGCTCCTCGCTCGCCGTCCCCTCCCCGGAGCGGTGGGTGAGCCCGGCGGTGGCCACCAGCACCGCGGAGGGCATCCAGGAGAGGATCGAGCCGCTCCCGCCGCGCTCCGTGCCGGCGTAGCGCCCGATACCGCGGAGCGGCTGCTTGACCCGGGCCAGGGGCTGCGGGATGCCGCCCGGGGTGGAGAGCACGACCTCACCGCCGGCCTTGTTTTCGATCACCACGGACGCGGTTTCCGCCTCGACGGTGGCCGGGACCAGGATGACGAGGCGGTCGCCGGGATGGGGTGTGTAGTCCAGGGGCAGCGGCTCCGTGCCGCCGGGGTGCTCCAGGTGGATCTCACTGCCGATCGGAGGGGCCAGCGCGCGAAAGAGGGCGGAGCGGGCGGGCTGGTCGGTGCAGAGTGCGGCGGCCGAGGGCACCTCGCCGGCGGCAAGGATGCGCACGGCCCGCAGTAGTCCCTTCGCGGCGGGGATGCGGACCAGGATCCCATCGCCGTTCACCCCGGCGACCTTGCCGGCCGCGGCAATGGCGAGCACGCCGCTGTAGAGGGTGGTCGTGGTGGCGGGCCGCGTCACCTTCCCGAGCGGAATCCAGGTGCGGCCACCGTCACTGCTGGCTTCGATGGCGCCGCCCGCCTGATTGGCGAAGCGGAGCCGGTACGCTTCCACGGAACTCGCGGGCAGGGTCAGCGTGGCGGGCGCCTGGGCTCGCGACGCGGGAGCCCAGGCGGCCAGCACCCCGGCTGCGACCAGCACGGCGGCGAAGCGGCGGCGGTTCATGGTGTGGAGACCGCCGCCGTCCGCAGCGCGCGCTTCGCTTGGCGCAGAGCTTCCCGGAGCCCCGGCACGTCGTGGGGGGCCCTGCGCGGGGCGGTGAAGGCTTCGTCGAGGATGTTCCACCAGTTGTACTGTTCCACGTAAACGAGATCGAAGAGCATGACGCCCTGCGTGCTCTGCACGGCGGCCTGGATGGCTTTACGAAAGTCGTCCGGCTTTCCCTGGTAATCCAGCACCTGGATTCCGGCGTAAACGAACGCTGCGTCGTTCACGGCGCGGACGGACTGCTCCGCCGCGCCCTCCACGGTGCTGTCTTCCGACACCCCGAGCTGGCGCGCCGTTTCTCGCTCCGCAATGGGATAATAGCAGCCGGTCGTCAGCCAGGTAAGCATCCCCGCGTAGCCGGTCTCCGGGTAGGCCGGCGTCATCCAATCGTAACCGGGTTTATAATCGTCCGCTCCCCAGTTGACGCCCACGCCGTAGTAGACCGGGTACCAGGAGCCCACGTAGACGCCCAGATTGATCTCCGGGCGCTTCCCACGCGCCGTTCGCGCCGCCTCGTTCAGGAAATCGTGGATCACTTGGGAGCGCCACTGGAGCCACTGCTTGTAGTACGGGCCCTCGATGACCGGCCGTCCGGGTACCGGATCATATTGATAGATGTCGGCTGGGAAGCGGTCCAGCTTCTTGCCGAGCCATGTCTCGAAGAGCTGGCGTGAGAGCGGGGAGAAGTCCGTGCGGATCCCGGAGTAGCGCATTCGGTCGAACACCAGGCCGTCCACCGCGTAGTTCTCCGCCAGCTCCGCCACCAGTTTCAGGGCGTAGGCCTGGGACTCCGGGTTGGCCGGGTTGACGAACCCGCCGACGACCTCGGATGGCGCGTCAAGAATCGGCAGTAAGACGTCTTTCGCCGTGTACCGGAGCATCTGACCGACCGACAGGTGGTCCAGGAGCCAGCGCGCGCCCGCGCCGCGGCCCACCAGCAGATGCCCCTCTTCCGGAGCGGAGACGCTGCCCAGCTCCGTCAGCGCGCCGTCGATCACTCCGGTGACGCCTTCCGCGGAGACCAGCACGGCCGCCTCATCCGGGCGGAGCGCCTTGCTTTGATCCGGGCCGTACGCGCTGATCTCGCCGTCGGCGGGCGCGCGGTCCTGTCCCAGGATGAGCGTCCAGGTGGCGCCGTCCGGAGCGACCACGGTCCGCTCCACCTCGTAGGCGATGGCTTGAAGCTCCCGCTTCTCGTACAGCGGGCCGCTCTTCAGGAGCTTATGGCCTTCGCAGAAGGTGTTGATGCTGGCATGAACCTGAATTCCACGCCGCTTTCCTTCCTGGATGCAGGTCGCCAGGAGGTCGTACCCTTCCGGATAGTGGAAGCCCTTCCACTCCTTCAGCTTCGGCGCGGTTTTGCTGGAGTACAGCACGTGGCCGGACAGCGGCTTCACGTCGACC
>CAYQDT010000280.1:0-5701 GCA_964416225.1 uncultured bacterium | reverse complement strand
GCACTTTCCGGCGATTGAGCCTCGTAATTTGGTTCGGGCGAGGATTGTCTCGGTTCGTCGAAGAACGAACTACGGCAGCCTGCCGCCCGCGCGCCCTTGTCCCCGACCGTGACGTGTTTTCGCGCCCCCGCTCCCGCGCTCCCTGGAGGTCTTCGGATGGCTTTAGCCAAGTATCGGGCATTGCCCCTCACCGTGCTCGGCGCGCTGTTGCTCGGCGCCCCCGCGCACGCGGACTGGACGCTGTTCGGCGGCAATCCGGAACACGCGTTCAACACGTCGGAAAAGGTGACGGCGCCCCTCTCCGTCTCCTGGAAGCACGCGACCAACCTCGTCGCGCAGAAGGGCGGCAACCACGGCGGACCGGTGATTGAGCAGGGAACGGTCTACTTCCCCTCCAAGAACCGGGTCTACGCCGTTGACGCGGCCTCCGGCGAGCTGCGCTGGAAGGTGCCCGAGGCGGACAGCAACGATGTTTCGATCCCCAACATCACCTGTACGCCCGCGGTGGGAGCGGGCTTTGTCTACGTCGGGGACGCCAGCGGACACCTCACCGCCTACAGCGTTGCGGATGGCGCGCAGGGTTGGTCGTTCGCCACGGGCGGCGGCATCCGCTCCGCGCCCGTCCTGGTGGGGGACTCCCTCTACTTCGGCTCGGACGACAACTACGTATACTGCCTGAACGCGCGCACCGGCGACCTGAAGTGGAAGTCCAACGAAGGGCCGAAGAAGGATCTCCAGCTCAGCGACAACGCGGTCGGCTCGCCGGTGGTGTACAGCGGCGTCGTGTACATCAACTCGTCCGACATGAAGCTGTACGCGCTGGACGCGAGCAACGGCCGGGTGCTCTGGTCGCAGCGCATGGCGGCGCCGACGCTCGGCATCTCCCCGGTGGCGTACAACGGCCGCATCTATATGGCGGCCGGGAGCACGATTTACCAGTTCCGGCTGCGGGGCGGCTCGTTCCGCGCGTGGTCGCTCCAGGACCAGCTTGAGAACGACATCGCCACCACGCCGATCATCACCGATAACGGGTGGTATTTCGCGGACAACAACGGCTACTTCTACGCGTTCACGCCCCAGGGCAAGCCGATGCTCAACGAAAAGGGCGAGAAGTTCAAGGTCAAGCTGGAAGGCAAGCCGCAGGGGAACCCGGTGATGACGGCGGACACCATCTACGTCACCACGGAAAAAGGGTTCGTCTACGGGATCGATCCGGTGAAGGGCAAGGTGACCTGGAGCTACCGGACGGAAGCTCCGAAGGGGATCCAGCCGCTCTACTCCTACTACGCCCTCCGGGGGCCGCTGGCCGTGAGCGACGGGCGGCTGTACATGCTGGGGGATGACGGAACGCTCACCTGCATGTCGCCGACCGCGCAGGACGATGAGGGTCCGGTGATGGTGGCTCCCAAGCCGGCCCGCGGCACCCTGATGAACGGCTATCCGCCCATCTACTTCTCCGCCTATATCTGGGACGAGGGCAGCGGCGTCAATCCGGACACGATCGAGGTGATGCTGGATGGCGTTCCCGTGGACAAGAGCGACAAAGAGTACTACGACCGGATCGTGGCTCCGCGGAAGGGCTGGATCTACGACCCGGTGAAGCGCCTGATCACTTTCTCCACGCTCAAGGCGGAAAAGGGCGAGAAGGAAGAACCGCTGACGGACGGCGTCCATCGCGTGCAGGTCCAGGCAGCCGATTGGCGCGGCAACGTCAATTCTCTCGACTGGACCTTTGTGGTGGACAACGCGCTCCCGCGCAACGCGGTGGCCATCAAGCCGAAGACCCCGGGCAAACCGGGCGCGAATCAGCCGGGCGGGGCGCAGAACGGCCAGTTCCGCGGCAACAACCGGTTCGGCGGGTACCAGTACAACAACCGGGGGGGCGGCCAGGGTTATAACTTCGGCCGCGGCGGTGGCCAGGGCGGCTACGGCGGCGGCCAGGGCGGCTACGGCGGCGGCGGCCAGGGCGGCTACGGCGGCGGCCGGGGCGGCTTCGGTGGCGGCGGCCGGGGCGGCTACCGCTAATCTCGAGCCGGATCCGTTGACTCGCGGGCAGGTCTCCCTCGGGAGACCTGCCTTTTTCTTGGAGGGAGAGCAAGCCGGCAGGCGGAACCGGAGTAGCGTCGCCTCCACCGCCCGCCCCGGCTGCCTCCCGATGGATGATCTGCACTCCTGGATTCGCCTCACCAAGATCGGCGCCTCGGCGCGCCGCCTGAACCGTCTCCTCGATTACTTCGGCAGCCCCGACGCCCTCTTCGGCGCTCGGCCCGCGGAGGTGGCACAGGTTGCCCGGTGCTCCACGGCGATCGCGCAGCGGCTGCAGGACCCCGCTTACAGCGTGAACGGGCGGGATCTGCGGTTGATGGAGCAGCTGGGGGTCCGCCTCATTCCCCGCGGCCATCCGGACTACCCGCCGCTCCTCCGCGAGATCCCGGACCCGCCCGTGGCGCTTTACCTCCGGGGCAGCCTTTCGCCTCTCGACCGCCGGGCGGTGGCGATCGTGGGCAGCCGGCAGGCGACCGACTACGGCCGGCGCAGCGCGGACCGCTTCGCGGCGGAGCTGGTGGAGGCCGGCTTTACCGTGGTGAGCGGGATGGCCAAGGGAGTCGACACCGCGGCCCACCACGGAGCGCTGCGCGCCGGAGGTCGCACCCTGGCCTGCCTCGGCTGCGGCGTGGACGTTGCCTATCCCTATGAAAACCGGGAGCTGGCGCAGCGGATTGCGGGGAGCGGCGCGCTCCTCTCCGAGTACCCGATGACCGCTCCGCCGGACGCCTGGCATTTTCCCAGCCGGAACCGCGTCATCAGCGGCCTCTCTCTGGGCGTTTTGATCGTGGAGGCGCCCCGCAGCTCCGGGGCCCTCATCACCATTGAGTGCGCCCTGGAGCACAACCGGGAGGTTTTCGCCGTTCCCGGTAACGTGGACAACCCGCGCAACCGCGGCCCGCACGCGCTGATCAAGGACGGCGCCAAGCTCGTCGAAACGGTGGAGGACATCCTGGCGGAGCTCCCGCCCGTCCAGCCGGCGCAGCGCCGTCTGGCTTTGGACGAAGTCCCCGCCGCCCCGCCCGAGCTGAAACCGGAGGAGGCCGCGCTCTACGCGCTGCTGAACGAGGAGCCGAAGGCGGTTGATGACCTGATTCTGGAATCGGCGCTGCCCGCCGCCCGGGTGAGCGGAACGCTCCTGATGCTGGAGCTGAAGGGTCTCGCGACCCGGGTGCCCGGAAATGCCTTCCGGCGCTCGGAATGAGTGGGCGCCGCGGGTCCGGTCCGCGCGCGGAACGTCAGGGGGAGGAGCGACCATGGACCATCGACTGAGCCGCAGGCAGCTGCTCCGCGGCGGCGCCGCCGGACTTGGAGCCGCGGCGCTGGGCCCGGCCGGATCCGCGGCGGAAGGCGCGCTGCCGGCGCGAACGCTCGGCCGGACCGGCTACAAGACCTCCATCCTCGGTCTCGGCATGGCGCCGATCGGGATGATGGGGCATACCCGCGAAGAGGCCGAACGGCTGGTGCATGAGGCGCTGGACCTCGGCGTCAACTACGTGGACGTCGCCCCCAACTACCACGACGGCGAGGCGAAGCTGGCGCCGGTGATGAAGCGCCGGCGGGACCAGGTGTTTCTCGTTACCAAGGTGGAGGCGCAGCGCAAGGACGGCATCCTCACGCAGATCCGGAACAGTCTCCAAGTGATGGGGGTCGACCACGTGGACGCCGTGCACCTCCACAACCTCGGAGACTTCGATCTGAAAGAAGTCTTCGAGGATGAGAACGGCGGGCTGGCCGGGCTCCGCGAGGCGAAGCGACTGGGCTACCTGCGGTACTTCGGCATCAGCGGCCATTTAAGGCCGTGGAAGTTCACCGAGGCAATCCGGTCGGGGCAGATCGACCTGGTCATGCCGGCGATGAACTTCGTGGACCGGCACACGTACAACTTCGAGGAGAAGGTGCTGCCGGAAGCGAAGAAGCACGGCACCGCGGTCGTGGCGATGAAGGTGCTGGGCGGTGCGCTGGGCATGGACTACAGTCGCCGGAACTCCGGAACGCTCGCGGCGGACTACGAGAGCGCCGTGCGGTATGCCCTGGGCCTGGAGGGCGTGAGCGCCGTCGTGATGGGTCTCAAGAGCAGTGAGGAGATCCGGAAGGCGGTCCGCGCGGTGCGGGAGTTCCGGCCCCTCTCGGAGGCGGAGCAAGAAGCGCTCGCGGCGAAGGGCCGGGAGCTGGCTCGCCAGTGGGGGCCCCACTTCGGCCCGGTCACCTAGCCGGACGCGAAGGAGGCGCCGAGACCGGGGCGCGTCGAAGCATGGAAGCGCCGGGGCGCGGCCTCGCCGCCTTCCAAGGCCGCCTTCCATGGCCGGCTCCGGCCGGCTCCGGCCGCTCGTCGACTCACCCATCACCCCTACCCTTGCCTTGATGCCGCCTCGCTCCGGACCGCTCTCCCACCCCGCCGCTCCCAGTTCGTCGGCTGCCGGCCTGAACCGTCTGCCCGGGTGGGTGGACCGGCTGAATGGCGCGCTCGCGCTGGCGGTGGTCTTCCTGACGTGCCTGATCCCCATCCCCGTCTCCGACTTCTGGTGGCAGGCGAAGGCCGGCGAGCTGATTCTCCACACCGGCCGCGTGCCCACGCGGGATCCCTTTAGCTGGACCGCCCTCGGACAGCCATGGCAGGCGCACGAGTGGCTGACGGAGCTCCTCTTCTACCTGCTGCTGACCCGCCTGCCGACCGCGGCACTGCTGCTCTACAAGTGCGGGCTCGCGGCGCTCACGGCGGGCCTGGTCCTCGCCCGCGCCCGGCTTCGGAGCGGCAGCCCGTTCTGGGCCGTCGCGGCGGCGGTGGCCGTCGGCTTCGTGCTCCGCAACTCGGCGGACCTCCGGCCGCAGATGCTGTCGTTCGTCGCCCTGGCGGGGATGCTGCTCCTTCTGGACCGGTACCGCCTGGGTGAGCTGCCCCGCCTGCCGTGGATCCTGCCGCCGCTCTTCGCGCTCTGGGCGAATCTCCACGGCGGAGTGGTGGTTGGGATCGCCGTCCTGGTGGTCTGGGTCACCGGGGAAGTGGTGGGCCAGGAGTGGTATGGCGAGCCGGGAAAGGGGGTGCGCCCGCTGGTGTGGAGCGCGCTCCTCTCGGCCCTGGCCATCACCCTGAACCCGTACGGGATCGGGGTCTACACCTACCCGTTCCACGTGTTGGATCACCCCCGGGTTCAGGATTACATCTCCGAGTGGTACTCGCCGAATTTCCATCTACCGGTCATGCGCGGGCTGCTGACCCTGGTGGTGGTCACGGCCGGGGTACTGCCGCTGGCCCGCGGCCGGGAAGGGGGAGCTCGCTGGGCGGATATGGCCGTCATCGCGGCGGCGCTGCTCGCGGCGCTCACGTCCCAGCGGAACGCCGCGTTGTTCGCGCTGGCGGCGGCTCCGGTGACCGCGGCGGCGCTCGCCTCCCTCTGGCGGGACTCCGGGGCGACGGCGGCGCTGCGGCGGGGCGCGGGGCAGCCGCTCGTGCGGGCGCTCGCCGGTCTGGGAGTGACGGTGCTCCTCGGCTTCCTGCTGTACCGCCTGCGGCCTCCGGTTCCGCCGGACCGCTGGTACGACTACGGAATCGACCGGGTGTCGTTTCCGGAGCAGAGCGTGCGCCTCATGCAGGAGGGAATGTGGCCGGGCCGGATGTACAACGACTACGTCTGGGGCGGCTATCTCATCTGGA
>CAYQDT010000279.1:0-5713 GCA_964416225.1 uncultured bacterium | reverse complement strand
TAAACGCGCTGCTGAACGCCGGATTTGAAGATATGTTCGATCAGGAGCCGTACGATCGGGACTGGATCTTCCGCGCGATCCGGGGCCGGGTGATCGTGGACAGCATCTGGCAACTGGCGAACAAAGAGGACCGGATCAACGAAACGTGGTTCGACCGCAGCGAGCCCTCCGAGTTCTTCAACATGCCGGTCAGCGTGGTGAGCGCTGCCGATATGTGCTGGATGAAGCTGTTCGTCTTCCAGTCGCGCCGCTGCGACTGGCCGGACATCATCAACATCATTCGCGGGACCCGCGGGAAGCTGGACTGGGAGCATCTATTGCGTGTCGTCGGATTCCACTGGCGCCTGCTGTGTGCGCTCGTGGAGATCTATGACTGGCTGTGTCCGCCGGAGCGGGAGTTCATCCCCGGGTGGTTCCGCGAGGAACTGGACCGCCGCCGCCACTCGAATCTGGACGCAAATGATGCCTGTCGCCGAGACCTGTTCGATTCTCGCCCCTGGCTGACCAGCCCGGGAGCCGGCTACTATCGGGAGCGCGCGTCCGTTTCCAGGATACTCGACTCGGAGTAGTCCCCTGCTGTAAGGCCTCCGTAAGGGGTCACATGGCACTCGCTCCGGCACTGCCCGGGAAGGGTGCCGGTCCCGTCGGCGGGGGCCGCAAAAGGCGGACGAAGGGTGCGCCGCACGCTTCCCGGCAACCGGCCTCCGGCGCTGAAAGGGGTCGGGGGTACCGGGCAGCTCCCTCGCTGCGCGCAAGCCGGACCGGAGCACGCGCGTGGAGGGCCGGAGGTAGGGGAGGGGCGCCGCTCCCCGAGAGATCTCGACCGGGAAGGGGAAGGTGCGAAAGGAGATCCGGACCGCCACCCCCGAATGAGTGGTATGGTCCAACGTTGTGCCCTCCGCCCGGTCCACGGGCTCTACTCCGCCATCGTCGTGGGATTGTTCTGCGTCTGCATGCGGAGCTCCGGTGTTCCGCGCCAGACCAGCCATCTCCCGGACGGCGCCACGCTGACCCTGGCCGGCGCCACCGTCAGCACGCCCCACCGATTCTCGGGTGACGACTCACTTCACAGCCTCTTCCGCCTCGTCTCCGCTCCGGGCGGCGGGGAGAGCTGGAGCGGCGCCGCGGAAGTGGTTCCCACCCGCCCCGCGGCGGAGGTCCTCTGGTTCGAGCTCGCGGCGCCGCCGCAGCACGAGCTCCTCGACCCCACCGGGCGCCTGCGGGTGCAGATTTGTGACGAGCACAACTGCACGACGGAGCTCACGGACCAGACCACTTTCCAGCGGCTCTCCGCGGATCGAGGCTTCATGTCCGTGGCCCTCGCGCGGTTTCCGCGCCGGGCGCGGCACCTGCGCCTCGGGGTCTTTGACTGGAGCCGCGGCTTTCCTGAGCGGCCGGTTACCTTTGAGATTCCCAATCCGCAACGGATCGAGGAGCGCGGCTGGGTGCCCGCGCCGCTTCCGCAGACCCGTACCGAAGCGGATGTCGAATGCTCGCTGATCCACTTCTCAACCGGTGTGCTCAGCCGTCACTCCTCCGGGTTCTCTGCCTCCGGAACGGTGGAAACCGAGGCGGATTTTCACGTCGCGGAGCGGGACGGACATCCCTGCCCGGAGTGGCGCCCGATCGCCATGCAGGCGGTGGACCGTGGGGGGAACGTCTTTCCGGACGATGACGGGACGACCCTCGTGGACCCGCACCCGGGGCGGACCCGCCTCCACTTTGCCGAAGAGCTGTTCACGGAGGAGCCGGGGTGGAAACTCCATGTGGAGCTCGCCCGGGCCGTCGTCCCCGGGCTTCCGCAGGGGGCGGTCTGCACCTTCCGAGACGTCCCCGTCCCGCCACCCGGCCGGTCACCGGACTCCGGGCTCCGCACGGCGGAAGCAGCCGGCCGCCGCCTCTCCCTGCCGGGCCTGCGCTGGGAGCGGGGCGGACTGACCGCCCACGTCCGGGTCGCCGGAGTCGAGCCGGGCCGGACGCTCTTCCTGACGCGGGTGGTGGATGACCACGGCAGCCCGCTTCGGACACCGACGTTTCTACGGTGGACCCGGAACCGCCGCGCGGCGTACACGGACTACACGATCCCGCTGGACGTGACGGGCCACGAGAAGACGCTGAGCCTGGAGCTGGCCGTTCAGGAGACCCGGCTGGTGGAGTTCGTGGCGAACCCGGAGCGGCCGTTCCCCCAATAGCGGGCGGCGCGCCAGCCGGGTGACCCCTACCAGGTCGGCAGGCACCCGTGACAGAGCCCTCACGCGGTGACGGAGCCCACCCGCAGCCCCTACAACAGATCCACGGGCTCGACATCCACCACCACGCCGCCAATGCCGCGCTGGATCTGCGGCCAGGCGGCGTCCAGCACGGCCTGGATCTCAACGCGGGTCCGCGCCTTCAACAGGAGATGGAAGCGGTAGCGGTCTTTGAGCCGCGCGAGCGGGCAGGGCGCGGGCCCCCGCACATCCACTCCCAGGCGGTCCGCGTGCGCGCGCACCAGCTCGGCGGCGGCCTCGATCCGGCTCTTCGCCACGCCCTCCTCGATGTGGGACACCAGAAAGCGGGCGAGGGAGCCGAAAGGCGGATAGCCCAGCTCCTCGCGGTGCCGGATCTCCTCCGCGAAGAAGCTGCGGTAGTCATGGCGGGAGGCGGCCTGGATGCTGGCGTGCTCCGGGTTGAACGTCTGGACGATCACCTCGCCCGGGCGATCGCCCCGGCCCGCGCGTCCGCTCACCTGGGTCAGGAGCTGGAACGCACGCTCGGCGGCGCGAAAGTCCGGCATGTTGAGGGCCACATCGGCCGTCACAACCCCTACCAGGGTGACTCCCGGGAAGTCAAAGCCCTTGGTCACCATCTGGGTGCCGACCAGCACGTCCACCTCCCGGTCCCGAACGGCGTTGACAATCCGCGTGTGTGCGTCCTTCGAGCCGATCGTGTCGCGATCCAGACGCGCCACCCGGGCCGCCGGAAAGAGGTTCCGGACCTCGTCCTCCACCCGCTGGGTCCCGACGCCGAACTGGCGGAGGCGCGGCCCGAGGCACCGGGGGCAGGCGTGCGGCGCGCGGCGGGTGTGGTCGCAGTGGTGGCAGAGCAGGAACCCGGTCTTGTGGCGATGAAGAGTCAGGCTCACATCGCAGTTCGGGCAGCGCGGCACATGCCCGCAGTCCCGGCAGAGCAGGAACGCGCTGTAGCCCCGCCGGTTCAGGAAGAGGATCACCTGCTCGCCGTCGGCGAGCCGCCGCCGGATACTCTCCTCCAGGCGGCCGCTGAAGACATGTCCGGGGCGGAGCTTCGCCTCCTGGCGGAGGTCTACCAGCTCCACGGTTGGTAGGGGTCGCTGCCTGACCCGCTCGGGCAGCTCTAACAGCTCATATCTCCCCGTCTGCGCCGCATGGAAGCTCTCCACACTGGGCGTGGCGCTGCCGAGGACCACGCATCCGCCGGAGATCCGCGCGAGCTGCTGTGCGGCCTCGCGGGCATGGTAGCGCGGCGTCGAGCCCTGCTTGTAGCTCCCGTCATGCTCCTCGTCCAGGATGATGAGCGCCGGGTCTTTCAGGGGCGCGAAGAGGGCGCTTCGCGGACCCAGCACCACGTCCGCTTCGCCGCGGCGGACCCGCTCCCACTCGTCGAATCGCTCCCCTTCGGAAAGCGCGCTGTGGAGGATCGCGACCCGCTCGCCGAGCCGTCTGCGCACCGCCGCGGCAACCTGAGCCGTGAGCGAGATCTCCGGTACCAGCAGGGCGGCGGTCCGCCCCGCGGAGCGGGCGCGCTCGATGGCGTGGAGGTAGACCTCCGTCTTCCCGCTCCCGGTGACGCCGAACAGGAGGTCCGTCTCCCCGGCACCGCGCTCCATGCCGCGGTAGATGGCGTCGGCCGCCGCGCCCTGGAAGGGGGAGAGGTCGGGCGCCTGGTCGCGGGCGCCGTCGAAGCCTCCCGGAGCCCGCCGCACCGCGATCCCGCTGCTCTCCAGCAGCCCCTGCCGGATCAGCCCGTTGATGACCTCGCCGCCCACCTCCAGCGCCGCGCACAGGTCGCGCTGCAGTACGGGCCCCTCCTGGCCGGCCAGGTACTCCAGCACCTGGGTCTGGCGGGGGCCCAGGCGTCGCGGACGTTTCCCGGGCACGGCCGGGAGCGGCGTGCCGTCAGGGGTTGTGAGGGGTGTGCCGGTGCCGGCATCCGGTCCGCACTCGCCGCCGAGGCGGGCGTGCGCCTCCGGCGTGAGCTGGATCCCCTTCAGCACCCGGGCCTGAACCCTGGGTGGAAGCAGCACGCGCTCCTCGTGGATCCAGCCTTCCGCCCGGGCGCGGCGCAGCGCGTGGGGGAGATTCGGAGCGCGGACGGCGGCTTCCAGTGCCGCGCGCGGCAGCATCCCACCAGAGGCGGTGAGCGCCCGGTGCACGGCCTCCAGGGTCTGCCGGGTCAGCAGTCCCACGCGGGGCGGTACCGTCCCGTCCCAGGAGCAGAGCGTGTAGACGGACTGCAGCTCCGCGCCGTGCCGCTCCGGCACCGCGAGCGGCAGCGCGTCCGCGAGGGAGCAACGGTATTCCCGCGCCACCCACCGGAGCAGCGCCACGGTATGCGCGTCGAACGCGGCATCCGGACGGGGCACGGCGAGAATGCGACGGAGCCGTCCGGCCTCCGGATGGCCCTTCGCGACCTTCCCCACGTCCAGGACGTAACCCAGTTGCTCCCGGCCGCCGAGCGGGACGAGCACGGGCGCCCCCACCTGCACGCTCGGCCCCAGCTCCGGGGGCAGCGCGTAAGTGAGCGACTCCGGCAGGCCCGCGGGCGAAGGGAGCAGCACGACCTGCGCCACCGCAAGCTGCTCCGCCGAAACATCCAGCCCGGGAAGCGTGGAGGAGGGCCCCTCCCGGCCGGGTGGAGAAGCGTCCGGTAACGGATCCGTCGGGTGCAAAGGCGCTTCCATGGAAGGGTAGGACGTCCCGGGCAGGTTATCCGGGCGGTTGATACAGATAGAGTGCGTGCCCGTCCGGATCCTGGAAGAAGGCCAGCTTCACGTTCGGATCCTCCCCCCGATGACCGAACCGGACGCCGCGCCGCCCCAACTCGGTCTGCGCCGCGTCGAGATCAGCGACCTGAAATCCGAGCGAGATGGAGCCGCCGGCACCCGGCTGTGGGGAATGCTCCCCGGCCGGATGGAGGCCGAGCGTCATCCCGGGTCCCTCGACCTCGGCCCAGTGGTCGCCAGCCCGGAAGCGCTCCCTGAAGCCGAGTATCTCGGTGTAGAACCGGTACGAGCGGTCAAGATCCGCCACATGCAGCGTTACCACGCCGGTGAGCAACACGGTTGCCTCCTCTCGCGGGGACTCCGCGGCTCCGGAAGCCCGCCAACCGGATTATCGGCTGCCGGAGGCGCCGGCGAAAAGCAGAAACGGAAGGTGGGAGAGCGAGGAAGCCCGGGAGGTCGCCCTCCCGCCCGCTTCCCCGCTCTCCCACCCGTGCGGTTCCGGAATCCGGCCGCGGATCAGGCCGCCGAGCGGAGCGTCTCCGCCATGTCGACCTGCTCCCACGGCACATCCAGATCGGTGCGGCCGAAGTGGCCGTAGGCGGCCGTCTGCTTGTACAGCGGCCGGCGGAGGTCCAGCTTCTGGATGATGCCGGCCGGGGTGAGGTCGAAGTACTTACGCGTCAGCTCCACGAGGCGCGCATCCGGCACCTTCCCGGTCCCGAACGAGTCGACGTGCACCGAGAGCGGCTC
>CAYQDT010000278.1:0-5717 GCA_964416225.1 uncultured bacterium | reverse complement strand
TCTTTCGGAGTGCGGGACAGGATGAGGCTTCCGGTCCGGCGGTACCGGAGCGGTCCCTCGCGGCCTGTGACGAAGCTCCGGAGCAGCTCCAGGCTCCGACGCGCGAGAGCGATCTGCGGACCCGGCTGCTTGGACTGCAGCAGGAGGTGGCCACCGGAGAGGGCGGTCGTGCTGCGGGCAGGATCCGCGATCACGCGGACCGCATGCCCGGCGCGCGCCAGCGCGCTCGCGCAGGCCGCGCCGACCGCTCCCGCCCCGATCACCAGCACCTCACGCATGGTCGCACCGCCGGACCGGATCATCCACGCAAGCCGAAACGCGACGCGCGGACCTTCCAGCGAGAAGGAGCGCGCCGGACGCAGGAGCTGCCCTAACCGCGCCGGCGGGTCGGGAGGTCCAACGGTGTGCGCTCGGAAAGGTCGGCATAGCGGCGGATGGCCTGGAGGGAGTTCCGCCGGCGCTCCATGGCCTGGCTAATCTTCTGCACCAGCAGCTCGAAGACGTCCACGCCTGGAATGTTCTTCTCAACGTAGTCGAAAGCGCCCCGCCGCATGCACTCCACGGCATTGGAAACGTTGCCGTAAGCGGTGAGCACAATCACTTCGCTGAAGATATCGCGGCTCAGGGCGGCTTCCAGCGTCTTCACCCCACTCGCGGGGTCTTCCATGACCATGTCGGTGAGGATCAGGTCATAGGGTGGCTCGGCCGCTTTGATGGCCTCAATCCCCTCGGCCTGGCTCCCGGCCTCGTCGATCGAGAATCCTTCCCGGCGCAGCCGTCGGCTCACCGCGTCCCGGACCTCTTCCTCGTCATCGATGATCAATACGCGATACATACGCAACCAGTCGTCCTGCTTCCGCGCCCAACTCCCCGCGACGGGCGGCGACACCGACCGTTCCGCGGTACTGCGGCGCAAACTCTTCTACGCCGCCGGAGGGCGCGCCGTGATTGCGGGGAGGACGAGGATGAAGTGCGCGCCTTCGCCCTCCCGCCCAACCTCCGCGATGGCTCCCTGATGGGCGTCCACAATTCCTTTGACGATCGAGAGCCCGAGGCCCATCCCCTTCGAGCGTGTGGTGAAAAACGGCGTGAACAGCTTCCGCTTGTTCCCGGAGGGCACTCCCGGTCCATTATCAATCACCTCGATGCGGACGGCGCTGCCGGGTCCGTCGAGCGGATCGCTGTAGGCAATCTCCGGATACTCTTCCCGCTGGTCCGGCCCCCACGGTCCGGTCACCACGCGAATCGCGGCGCCTTCGGGCTGGTGATTCACGGAGTTTTCGAGCAGCTCCGAGAGCGCGCGCCGCAGCTTGGTACCGTCCACCGACACGGGCGGCAGGTCCTCCGCCGCCGCCACCTCGACCCGCGCGGTGCCCACGCGCGCCAGCGTCTCCCGTACACTGGAGCACACCAGGTGATTCAGGTCCGTCGGGGCGCGGTTCAGATGGGTGGCCATCAGGAAGTCGCGGAACTCCGTCAGGATCTCCTCCAGGTGGAACACCCCGCCTTTGGCCCGCTCTACCACCTCGAGCACGTCTTGCCGAGAGAAGCCCGGCTGCGCCGCGAGGTACTCCAGCTCGTTGAGCTGCCCTTTGAGCGCGAACACCTTGTTGCCGATCATGTGCGCCGAGCGCGCGGACATTTCTCCCCAGGCGGCCATCCGCTCCATCTGGAGCTGCTTTTCCAGGAGGATGTGCTGGGTCAGCGCGGCCCCTACCTGCCGGGCCAGCGTGCTCAGCAGCTTTTCGTCTCGATCCGTGAATTCGTTGCTCAGGAGGGAGTTCGCCGGCTTCCGCCGCACCACCCGCAGCACCCCCCAGAGCTCGCCGCGCTGGAAGACCGGCACCGCCAGAAACGCCTCGATCTCCTCCCGCGGCAGCTCCGGAAAGAGCCCGCGCCACCGAGGGTCGGCCCGTACATCCGTCACCCGCGCCGCCTTCCGGTGCTGCGCCACCCAACCGGTGAGCCCCTCGCCCAGCTCATACGTCTGGCTGCCGATGGTGGCGGAAAGCATCGCGCCGGAAGCGCGGAGTACCAGCCGCCCTGCGTCCGGATCGACCTCGAAGAGCGAGCAGTCATCGGCGCGCAGCAGCTCGGCCGAGCGGGTAACCACGCATTCCAGCAGCTCGTCCATGTGCCCGCGGGAGGCGAGCTCGTTCCCGATCTCGATCAGCGCCGCCTCGCGCTGGCGGTAGGAGGCCACGCTGATCGCGATGGCCGCCTGGTTCGCCAGCGCCACGAGGAGCTGAAGGTCTCGCTGGCTGAAGGCGTCCGTGTCGTCGCTCTCGACGTTGATCACCCCGATCACGCGGCCGTCCCGGTTCACCAGGGGGACGGTGATCTCGCTGCGGACGTCCGGGAAGAAGCAGACGTAGTGCGGGTCCCGGCGGACGTCGCCGGTCACGTACGGTACGCCGCTGGTGACCACGTGGACGGTGATACCCGCGCCCGGCTCGTCCGAGATCGCCAGCCGCCGGGCGGGGGCAGCGTCCCATCCCTGGCCTGCGGTAATCCGCAGCTCCAGCTCCGCCGTGGACCGGTTGACCAGACCGACGAACCCGCGGGTGCCGCCAACAGCGTCCAGCCCTTCCATCAGGATTGCCTGGAGCAGCTCATCAATGTCCAGGATGGAGCTCAGGAAGCGGCTCGCCCGGTAGAACGATTCCAGCTCCACGGTCTCCGTTCGTGCCTTCTCTTCGCTCGCCGGCCGCCGTATCTCACCCACCACAGTGCCTCCCGTTCGGACGACACCATTGTATCAGTCCCCCCGGCCGAGTGCCGTCCGTTTGGCTACGGAGGTGGGGAGCGCCCGTCCAGAGGCCGCGAAATGCGGAACAGGACGTGCCCAGGACCGATGGCTACCGGCTCCAGCGTGCCGTGAAAGAGCGCCCGGTGGTACGGCGGGTCCTCTCGGGTCCGCGTAACGGCGTACAGTGGCCGCCCCTCGCGGCGAAGCTGCTCCGGCGTCATGAGGCGGAGCCACCCCAATCGCGTGATGGAGGGCGGCAGTTGGGGGATGTAGCCGACGGCCTGCGCAACGTCCATGCCGTGCCCGGGCAGCAGGGTCTCCACGATCCGAAGGCCGTCGGTGAAGTTCCAGGAGGAGAGGACGCGTACCGTCCCCGGAGCATACCGGCGCGCCAGGAACGACTCCAGCTCCGCATAGTAGCGATCGTGGTCGCGGATCTCCGCCCAGCTCATCGCGCGGTGGCCCACGTTTCCGACGCCCGGCCAGCCCCACATGAAGAGCAGGCCGTTGCCGACGGCAATCGCCGCGGCGAGCAGCGTCGAGCAGAGCGCGCGCCCTTCCTCGCCGCAGCGCTCGGGCAACCGCGCCGCCGCGACTCCCCCCATCGCCGCCAGCAGCCCGGAGTACGTGAGGGCGTAGCCAGGCGAGTTGAAGTGTACGAGCAGGTAGAACAGGAACGCCGGGATGATGATCAGGGCAAGCAGGACCGCCTCCGCGGCGTTCGCGCCCCCGGCTCCCGGGGCCCGCCGGGCGATCCCCGCGTCGACCGCCTTTCCGCGCTGCAACCGATCCGCCGCCCACGCGATCGCCCAGACCAGGACCGGCACCCATGCCGCGCCGAGCGTGCTCTCCAGGCAGCGCCGGTGGGTAAACAGGACCTCCCGCCACGCCGGCCACCCGGCCAGGAACACGCTGCTGTTCTGGATCAGGTGCTCCTGTCCGCGGATGGCAGCCACGTACCCGCCGAACCCGCCGCAGGAGAGGGCGTTGGGGATCAGCCAGCCAAGCGTCAGGACACTCATCAACACCACGCTGCCCTGGGAGGAGCGGCGGTCGCGGCGCCACGCGCGGGCGAGGGTCCACGCATAGGCCGGAAAGAGGAAGACCTGGTCGGTCGGCCGGAACCCGCCGAGCAGCGCCAGCAGGGCCCCGGCCAGGAGAACCGAGACGGCCGGACGGCGGCCGCGGCCCGCTCGCACGCAGGCCAGCGCGAAGCAGACCGCCAGCGTCCCGGAAGGCCCGTAGTTCAAGCCGACGGAGCCGAAAAACCAGAAGATCGGCGCCGTCGCTCCAATCACCGCGGCGAACCAGCCGGCGCGCTCCCCGCCCAGCTCCCGCCCTAACTGAAAGAGACCCCAGACGAGGGCGCCCCCGAACAGCGCGCTCAGGAGGAGCAGGGAGAGGTGGGGGTCGTGGGTCACCATCCGCGCCAGGCGGGCAAGGAGCACGTAATAGAGGCTGCCCGGCGGGTGGGGCTGGTGGGAGGGGATGTCGTATCGGTCCTGTGCGAGCAGGTAGTGGACGGTGTCCCACGCGTACACGCGGTGAGAGCGGGTGAGCCAGCGGCCGACCGCCGCCGTCGAGGCCAGCAGGAGAAGGGCCGGGAGCCGGAACCGGAGTGGAGACCGGTCGTGGGAGCGGGCTGGGAGTGCGGGAGTCAGGGCAGGATCGCTCGAAAAACTGGCGGCACGGGGAAAGGAAGCGGGAGCCGCCCGACCATGGTTATCGCACGGGCAGGGCGAAGACGGCTGCACTGCGATGCCCGCCGCGGTCCACCGAGCGCACTCCGAAATAATAATCGTCCCGGCAGACCCCGGCCAGCGTGCAGGCGGTCTCGCGCCCCACGAGGCGGCTCCGCGTCCAGAACGGCTCGGTGGTCGCGCGCCACACCACCTCGTACTCGGCCTCCTCACCCTCCGCTCCGGGAGACCAGGTGAGCTCCGTATCCGGGCTGAGGCGGCGGATCACTATCCCCACGCTCCGGGGCGGCGCGGGAGCCCGCGCCAGCACGGCCAGAGACGCCGCATTGACCCGGGCCACCCGCGCCGTGTACGTGGGATCCACGAAATCCGCGAGATCACCGTAGAGCACGCCGCCCTCCGTCCGGACATCCTGGTGCTGGTGACGGTAATCCTCGACGGCTTCCGTGAATCGAAGGGCCGGGAAGCCCTGCTCCAGGAACGGCAGGTGGTCGCCGCCCCGGAGGTACCGGTCCCGGCGGTACACCACGGTGAGTTCCATGCCGGGGACGTAGCGGCGCGCGCTGTCCCGCACCAGGCCGGCGAGCTCGCGCTCGGGCGACGCCGCATCTCCGCCGGCGCTACCCCGCGGGGCGGCCCCGCCGTTCGCTCCCTCCGGCGGTCCCCCCGCGAAGACGCGCACGCGGTGCTCTTCCCGCGTGCCGTTCGGACCCGACGAGCTCCCGATGATGTCGTTCGTGAACATGGCTTCCACCCGCCACCCGTCCCGCTTCAGCTGCGCGGCGAGGTACCCGGAGCCGAGCAAGCCCTGCTCCTCGCCGGCCACCGCCGCGAACAGGATTGGGATGCGGAAGTGGTAGCGGCTCATCACCCGCGCAATCTCGAGCACGGCCGCCGTTCCCGAAGCGTCATCGTCCGCGCCGGGGGCTTCGTGGAGCGCGTCGACGGGACTGGAGCAGATCGAGTCATAGTGGCCGCTCACCACCACGATCCGGCGGCCGGGGTTGGGACCATCGCCCGGGAGCAGCGCGAGAAGGTTGGTCAACCGGGTGGGGCGGGGGATCCGGCGGGCGACCCCCTGCAGGAACGATTGCTCGGAGACCTGGAGCCGTCCGCCCGAGTCCCGGCTCACCGCGCTAAACTGCCCGCGCAGCCAGTCGCGGGCGGCGCCGATCCCCCGCGTCGGGTCATCTTGCGGCGACAGGGTATTCCGCGTGCCGAAAGAGACAAGCTTCCGGATAGTCCGGTCGATCCGCTCGGCTCGCATG
>CAYQDT010000277.1:0-5721 GCA_964416225.1 uncultured bacterium | reverse complement strand
CACCAGCTCGCGGGCGCTAGCGTTGATGCCGCCCGCGGGGCACATGGCGTCGATGTTCATGAGCGGCACGCCCTTGACCTTGTCGCCGTCGCGGACGTGCGGCCGGGCGAAGTCGGGGCAGCGCTCCAGGTCGCGGACGCTGAAGTTGGCATTGTTCGGATCACCGCCCGCGGTGAAGGGATTGTACGCGGCGCCCAGGTACGCGGCGCCCGCGGCGGGCGGATTGTTCGGCACGGTGACGTATGCGGGCAGGCCGGAGCGATTGGGGCCCCGCATCCGCGCGACCACGGATCCGCAGCTGGGGTTGCGGTTGTTTACGATCTCCGCCACCGGCACGTAGCCCGTCATCATCCAGTGGGAGCCCATTCCGTGGCCGGCGTTGGTGTGGGTGACGGACCGGACGACGGAGATCTTGTCCCAGATCTTCGCCTGGAGCGGCAGGTGCTCGGAGATCTCCACGCCCGGGACGTTCGTCCTGATCGGCTTGAACTCGCCACGGAACTCGGAGGGGGCATCCGGCTTCAGGTCCCACATATCCAGGTGGCTCTGGCCGCCGCCCAGCCAGATCAGGATGGCGGCCGTGTCCCTCACGGGCGCCTTCGTCTCCGCCGCCGCGGCGCGCATGCGCAGCAGGTCCGGCAGTGTCAGCCCTGCCGCGGTGAGCGTCCCCGCCCGCAGAAACGTCCGCCGGGACCACCCGTCACAGCACCGGTACGCGCCGCCCATCACGTCAATCATCGCTGGTTGCTCCTATCGCGCCGTCCGCCTGCCTGAGACACGCCACAGCACGCCGGGTTTCGTCAGTGGTTGAACTGGAACTCCCGGCAGTTAATGAAGGTCCAGATCAGCTCCTGGAAGGCCGTTTCGGGCTTCGCCTCGCTCTGGACGTACTCCGTCGCCTTTTGCAGCTCGTCCGCGTCCGGCGTGCGGCAGAATGCCCAGAGGTAGAGCTCCTCGATCTTCTCCTTCAGTGGCCGGTCGGACTTCGCCAGAGCCTGCGCTCGGCCTTCCCGGGACGCGATCTTGCTGTCCAGCTCACTGGAGTTGGTGAGGTGCAGGACCTGCGAGAGGTTTGCGCCGTTGTCCCGCGCGCACTCACAGGGGGATGAGAGCTGCTTCGGCCGTCCGAAGACGTCCAGGAAGTAGGACGAGAATTCCTCATGCGGCAGGTCCACCGCTCGCGCTTGCGCCGAAACACCGTTAAACTTCGTCTTAACGCCGGTGAGCTGGTCCACCGCGTCCAGCAGCACCTCGGCCGGCAAACGCCGCGGGTAGTGGCGCGCGTAGTTCTGCCGATCCGGCGCATTGTAGCGGTTGGGGAGTGAGCTGAGCTGGTAGGTGCGCGACGAGACGATGGTCCGGATCAGGGACTTCAGGTCGTAATGGTGGTGGATGAGGTCCTGGCTCATCGCCTCGAGCAACTCGGGGTTGGTCGGGGGGTTGGTGACCCGCATGTCGTCGATCGGCTCGACGAGCCCTCGGCCCATGAAGTGCGCCCAGAGCCGGTTCGCGATGGTCGGCGCGAAGTACGGGTTCTTCGGGTCCGCCATCCAATCGACCAGCTTCTGCCGCGGGTCCTCACCCGGCTCAATCTTCAGGACGGGTCCTTCCAGCAGCTTCGGCTCGACGGGCTTCTCCGTGCGCGGATTCTTGAGGCCGTCTACCACCTGACGCGCGACGTAGTAGTAGCCCGGCTCGTGGATGATCTTCCGACCCATCCGCGTGAAGCAACCCGCCAGACCGTAGAAGTCGTCCTGGCCCCATTTCTCGTACGGGTGGTGGTGGCATTTTGCGCACTGAAGGCGCTGGCCCAGGAAGAGCTGCGCCACGTCCTCGGTCAGCTCCGTGATGCCGCCGTCCCGGAACTGCCAGAACCAGGCCGTGGGCGGGTGCTCCTCCCATTCGCCCTGCGCCGCTACGATGTCGCGCACGAACTGATCGTACGGCTGGTTCGTGGCGATGGCCTGCCGGATCCAATCATGGAAAGCGTAGGCGGCCGCGCGATACTGGCCGGTGTTACGGAGAATGCCGGACCACTTCAGAGCGAAGTAGCTGGCGTAATCGGGATCTTCCAGCAACCGGTCGATCAGATGCTCCCGAGCCGTTGAGGGTTTAGGATTCACGCCCTCCGTGCGCGGCGTGACGGCTCCGGGTTCCGAAGGCGAATTACCCGCGGCGCTTCGTTCGGCAGCGCACTCTGCCAGGAAGGCGCGCACTTCGTCCGGCTTGGGGAGCCGCCCGCAGAGATCGAGCGACACGCGGCGGATGAACTCGGCGTCCGAGCAAAGCGGCGAGGGCGGGACGCCAACCTTGCGCAGCTTGCGGAGCACGAGGTGATCCACGTAGTTGCGGGCCGGGTAGGCCGCGAAAGCGGTCGCGGGAGCGCCCAGCGGGATCGCGGCCCGGAACACCGCGACCTGGCCCATGTAGCCCGCCATCACGGCCGCTTCGCCCGGCTCCTTCGTGGTGGTGACCACTCCGTTTTCATCGACCGCTGCGATCCCGTCGTCATTGCTGCGGAAGAGGGCGTCGCGGGTGACATCGCGCGTGGTGCCGTCGCTGAAGTGGGCGGTAACCACTACCCGCTGCCGCGCCTTTCGTCCCAGGAGCCGCTCGTTCGGCGTGACGGTCAGGCGCTCCAGCGCCGGCCGGCCGGGCAGATCGTAGGGTGTTCCCTGGGCAATCCAGCGGCGGACCAGCGCGTAGCTCGGACTGTTGGCGCTGATCCGGCGGCCGCCGCCATGCGGGATTGCGGCGCTGGCCTTCAGCAGGACGAGGCTCTCCTCCGGCTTTGCGGCCGAGACCCGTCGCCCGCGGCCTTCCTTGACCAGGGCATCATAGTCGAACTGCGGGTCGAAGCCGAAGAGCGAGAGCCGGAAGCCGTTCTGGCCGGTGGCCTTGCCATGGCAGCCGCCCTGGTTGCACCCGGCGCGGGAAAGCACGGGCTCCACGTCGTGAACGAAGCTGGCCGGCTCTTCGCTGCGGCTGCCGCTGACCGTCACGGGAACGCGTGTGCTGCGGCCGCTTTTCGTGATCACGACGACCGCGCTGCCATCGCCGACCGGTGTGACGAGCCCGCTCGGGGAGACGTGGACGATCTTCGCATCGGAGACGCGGTAGGTAGCCGAGTCGGTGACGTCCAGTGGAGGCCTGGTCCCGGTAACGCCCGTCACCAGCAGTTGCTGGGCATCGCTGCGGGAGCGCAGCTTCACGCCGGCCGGGAACGCCGTGACGCGGAGCGGCTGCACGGCTATGGGGATGGGCTTTCGGGCCGCCTGCGCTGGAAGCGCGGACCACGCCACCGCCGCGATGAGTGACAGGATCAAGTTCCGCATCGGGCCCTTACATCTCGAATTAGCCACACGTTGAATTAGCTACACGCGCTAATCTCCTGCGACAACCGCGCTTCCGGCTCAGTTGCGGGATCTTACTTCGGCACGGGCATATCGGGTGCGGGAAGCTGCTTGATGAGGCGTCCGCTGGAGGGGTCATAAATGCGGACGATGCCGTCCCAGGCGCCGACGGCAAGCTGACGCGAGTCGCCGCTGAACGAGAGGGAGAGCACGGCCTGGGGGATGCTGCCGATCGCGCGGAGGCCGTCGCCGGTTCCGGGGTTCCAGAGCCGCACGGTCTGGTCCTGGCTTCCCGAGGCCAGCCATTTGCCGTCCGGACTGGCGGCCAGCGCCCACACCTGCTTGGAGTGGCCCGCCATACTGTGCAGCTGCTCACCCGTAGCGGCATCCCAGATCTTCACGTTGTTGTCGCCGCCCGCGGAGGCGACGCGCTTCCCGTCCGCTGAAAACGCGACACCGAAAACGTAATGCGTGTGGCCGGACAGCGTCTTGACGACCTTGCCAGCCGCGAGGTCCCAGAGTTTTACGTTCTTGTCCGCGGAGCCGGTGACGAGGCGCTTCCCGTCGGGCGAGAAGGCGACGCCGTAGACCGTGTCCGAGTGCTCCGCGAGCGTGGCCTTGAGCGCGCCGCTCTGCACGTCCCACAGGCGCACCTCGCCGCTGCGGGTTGGCGCGCCGCAGGCAGCGGCGAGAGTCTTTCCATCCGGGCTGAAGCCCAGCGCCACAATGCGGTGCGGATGCCCGGCAAGCGTGTGCAGCAGTGCGCCTGTATCCGGGTTCCAGAGACGCACCTCACCATAACTGCCCGCCGCCAGGGTTTTGCCGTCCGGGCTGAACGCCAGGCTGTGGACGGCTTCCGCGTGACCGGAAAGCTCGCGAAGCACCGTTCCGGTGCCGAGATCCCACAGCCGGACCGTGGTGCGGGCGCTGACCGCCACCTGCTTGCCATCGGGCCGGAGCGCCACCGCCAGGGCGGGCGCCGGCGCCGCAGCGTTCGCCGAAACTGCCGGGCTCTGGGCGCTGGATACCGGCAGCGGCTTCGCGGGAGACGCGTCCGATGCGGATGCGACGGCCAATCCCAGTAGGAGAGCAGCTGCGTGAAGGATTCCGCGTCTTGCCATAGGTTCCCGTTCCGAAAGCATCACGTCCGGCGTCGCGACAGCAGCTCACTTCTCAGGCCGGTAGTGTTCACTCCTCCCAACGTTGATACGCCCAATCGGAGTCGGTCCCGCTCGCCGGCCTCCGTTCCGCTCCAGCGACCGCGCCCTGCGTTTCGAGGGGGTTTCGAGGGAAGCGAATCCCGGAAGACGAATGGCCGGACGGACTACCCCGGGGATCACGAAGTCAGGAGCTAACCGCCGGCCAGTTGCGCGGGCGGGGTAACGGCTTCGGAGGCGCGCCCTTCAACGGTTGCTAGCACGAGGTTTCAAGCGTAAACAGAGGGTGAGTGAGGCCTGAGGACACCCAAGAACCAGCTGAACAAGGCGCTGCTGCGAAACGGTATCGAGGTGCGAATGAGAGTGGATACGTTTCTGATCACTACAGTACTGGAACTAGGCGCGCTGCTGAGCGACCCATGCGACGCCGGCCTGCGACCTGTCAGCATCCAGATTAGAACCGGGGGCTCCGCGAGGGCTTCTCACCGCAGCCCTCGATCGTCCTGTGCGGG
Source organism: uncultured bacterium (assembly GCA_964416225.1). Taxonomy (GTDB): domain Bacteria; phylum Armatimonadota; class SYMT01; order SYMT01; family SYMT01; genus CAYQDT01. The sequence goes on along the minus strand of CAYQDT010000277.1, from coordinate 699 downwards.
GTGTCGGTCGCGCAGGGTAAACGGGTTCCATGGTGACATTCCGCGCGGCACGGATCGATAAATCGGGTGAGGGATGCCCCCGAGCGCAGGCATCGTCTTCGGCCTAAGCCTGCTTCACGCCAGAATCTTGGTGAGCACGTTGGCCGGCTCCACGCCGGTCAGCCGAGCATCCAGCCCCTGGAACTTGATGCTAAACGCCTCGTGCTGGATGCCCAACTGGTGAAGCATGGTGGCGTGCAGGTCGTGGACGGTGCAGACGTCCTCCTGGGCCGCGTAGCCCAGGTCGTCGCTCGACCCGTAGACCATGCCGCCGCGCACGCCCGCGCCGGCCAGCCAGACGGTCATCGCCTTGTTGTGGTGATCGCGCCCGTCACCGCCCTGGGACATGGGCGTGCGGCTGAACTCGCCGGACCAGATGATCAGGGTGCTGTCCAGCATCCCCCGGCGCTTGAGGTCCGTGATGAGGGCCATGCAAGCGCGGTCGATCTCCTCCGCCTTGAGCCGGATGCCTTCCTTGATGCCGCCGTGGTGGTCCCAATCTTTGTGGTAGAGCTGGATGAAGCGCACGCCTCGCTCGGCCAGCCGGCGAGCCAGCAGGCAGTTGGAGGCGAAGGAGCCATCCCCCGGCCGGCAGCCGTACAGCTCCAGCGTCTTCGGGTCCTCCGCGCGGAGGTCCATCAGGTCCGGCACGCTAGCCTG
>CAYQDT010000276.1:0-5734 GCA_964416225.1 uncultured bacterium | reverse complement strand
GCCCGCGGCGAACCAGGATAGATCCATCCGGGTGAACGTGTACTTCCACCGGATGCGACGCGGGCGCCGCGGCCGGAGCCGGAGCCGGCGCGGATTCCGCCAGGATCTCGCTCAGGATCTGTCGCACCAATGCCTCAAGCTCGGGCCGATTGGGCTCCATGGGGTTTCTCCAGGTTTCTGAAAGTAGAACTGCCGGGTTGGCGGTCGGCTAAACCGGCGCCAGCCGTTGAGGGATGGGAACAACGTATCGGCGGGGGACGCGCGCCGGAGCGCCGCCGAGGACGGAGCGGTAGACCTGCTCGTAGCGGGCCACCACCTTCCGGACATCGAATTCAGCGCGCGCCTTCCGGACCGCGGCCTCACTCATCCGGCGGCGCAGCTCCGCGTCCTGGATGAGGCGGCCCAGACGCTCCACCGCGTCGAAGACGCTGCCGTAGGGGGTCCGGAAGCCGTTCCGGCCCTCTTCGACCGATTCCCGCACCGATCTCACATCCGAGACCACGCAGGGAAGGCCGGCGGCGGACGCCTCCATCACCACCAGGTCCTTGGTTCCAAAGCCCTCGGCGGGTGTATAGAGGAAGAGGTCGGACTCCGCCAGGATCCGGGCCACGTCCCGCCGCACGCCCAGGCACTCCACGCGTCCGGAGGGATGCGGGGCCTGCGCTTCGGCGCCGACCACCCGGAACCGGGCCTGGGGAAAGCGGCGCAGCACCTGGTGCACGATGTCCCAGAAGTACGGCGCGCACCGCGGCGGCCGGCAGACCCGCGTGATGACGACCTCCTCCCGGACCGGCCGCTCCGGCGCCGCGAACCGCTCGACATCGATCCCATTCGGGATCACGACGCAGCGCATCGCCTCCGGCTGAATCTCGTGCACGTGGCGGGCCGTGCAGATTACGGGCGCGGGCACGACGGGCATCGCGAAGCGGGTGTGGAGGGTGGTCACGAACGGCCGTCTGCGCGCCAGATCCACGTATTCCCGGCTGTACCCCCAGAGGTGGAGGTTCACCAGGTCCGCGGAGGCGCTCGCCGCCCGGCACGCGCCGACACCGGAGACGACGCGCGCGCCGCAGGCCCGCAGCTCGACGGCGATGGGGGAGAGCGGCTCGCCGACCACCGCCACCACGGCTTCGACATCGGCGCTCCGGTGGCGGCAGAGGTCCAGGATGACCCCCTCGGTACCGCCCACTCCGAGTACGGGAACCAGGTGTGTGACGCGGATCATCGCCTGTATCTTTGCCGTCGAATGGGAGCTCGCGGCGACCGGCCGTGCCGCCGTGCGGTGGCGGTGAAAGCGGGCCGTTGCCTGCTTGATTGTACCAGCCGGCGCGGCGGAACGGGTGTGAAGTAGATTACACCGTCACACAGGCGGGACTCCCGTCGGCGGCGAGACCCACGCGCTCGCAGAACTCTTCGAATCGCTCGGGGTGACCGATCCGCTCGTACGCCGCGCGCAAAATCGGCAGCAGACGCTCCGGCGCGTGGAGGTATCCGAAGCGCTCCAGGAAGAAGATCGCGCGCTCGTCGTCGCCCCGGTCGATGTAGGCATAGGACAGGGCACAGTAGAGCGCCTGGATGGAGGACACGCCGCCGAAGCTGGCCATCTCCTCGGCGATCTTCATCCCGCGCTCCAGATTCGGCTCGATCTCCTCATACGGTCGGCCCAGCTTGAGGAGCGCGTGCGCCCGCTCCAGGTGACCCTCGACGAGCAGGTGCGCGTCACCCGTCCTCTCGCAGAGGGCGATGCTCTGCTGGAACCACTCCGCCGCTGCATTCAGATCCTCCCGCGCGCGGGCGAGGTCCCCAAATCCGTGGAAGCAGCGCGCCAGCCCATTCGCGGCGTCGTGCTCCACACAGATGATGCGCATCGCTTCGAGCCACTGCTCCGCGCGATCCAGGTTTCCGCTCCGTACCTCGAGCCACACCAGCGCGTAGTGGATCATGTACAGGTGGTCGAAGTACGGCACCTCCGGGAGCAGCCGCTCCAGATCCGCGGCGTGCGCCCGCGCCGAATCCAGATCCTCCATCGCCCAGTACGAGCGGATCATGATCTCGAGGAGGTTCACCCCCTCCGCCGTGCCGCGATCGGCGCCCAGAGCCTCCAGACCGGCCCGCGCCAGCCGGATCGCCTCTGCCGTCCGGCCGAGCCAATGGACCGCGTCCGCCAGCTTTCCGGAGAGCCGGGCCACCACCGCAGCCGGCTCCGTCCTCCGCGCCGCAGCGAGTGCCTGCTCAAAGTGACGCTCCGCGCCTCCGTGCGCGCCGAGACGGAACAGGACGTCGCCGAGCAGCTCGCGGAGCTCGATCTCGGTCCGCACGTCCCGCGCGCTCGCCGGAAGCCGGCCGCCGAGCTCCAGGGCGCTTTCGAGGTAGCGGACGGCTTCATGGTTGGCGAACAGGTCGGCGGCCTTACGGCCGGCCTTCAGCGAGAATTCCAGTGCCTTGTCCGCCTTGCCACTCTCCACGTAGTGATAGGCAAGCTCGTCGAAGCGGTCGTCCAGGTGGCCGGCGTGAATTCTCTCCAGCGCCTCCGCATTCTTCAAGTTCGCGCCCGCGCGCCGGCGCTTCAGAAGCGTGCGGTAGATCGTGTCCCGCGTGAGGACATGCCGGAACAGGTAGCCTTCCTCCAGCAGCTCTCCGTCCCGCGTGATCAACCCGTGGCTCTCGAGGATCGCGAGCGCCTGCTGCAGCGGCTCGCGGGTATGCCCCATCTCCTCCAGCACGCGGGGACGAAACGCCTGGCCGGCCACGGAGGCATCCTCCAGGATCCGCTTGGTATCCGCGGTGAGCTGATCCACACGGCTGAGGATGATATTCTGGATGCTCTCGGGCACCTCCGGGAACTGGAGGTCCTCCCGAGTATGCCAGCCGGACGTATCCCGGTACAGAACGCCGCGATCGATCAGCGTGCGCAGCACCTCTTCCAGATAGAACGGGTTGCCGTTGGACTTCCGGACCACCAGCTCCCGCAGCGTCGCCGGGAGGGTGTCCTCGCCGATGAGGGTGCCGATCAGCCGGCGGTTCTGCTCCGGCGAGAGCTCGCCCAGTCGGACCTCGCGGAACCGGTCGCCGCAGCACTGGCCGGCCTGCCCGGCAATCCGGCCGCTCCGGTGCTCCGGGATGAGACGGTAGGCGCACAGCAGGGTCAGCGCGGACCCCGTGACGGACTCCAGCAGATAGGCCAGAAAGTCCAGGGAGAGGTTGTCCGCCCAGTGGAGATCTTCCAGCATGAGCACCAGCGGCTGGCGGTCCGCCAGGGCCAGCAGAAACGCCCGCAGCGCGGCAAACGTCTGGTTCCGGATGCGCGCCGAGCCGGTGCTCTCCGCGAGGGCGCCCTGCGGATCGCCGAGCGACACGGACAGCAAGTACCCGAGATAGGGGGCCAGGGTCTCGGCGTCCGCGGCATCCAGGTGCCCTCCCGCCACCAGCTCCCCAATCGACTGCCGGATCCGCGCGCCGCGCTCGCTTTCCACATCCAGCGGGCTCCAGTGGAAATAGCGGCGGAGGAGATCGATGAACGGACCGTAGCTCTCGGACTGGCCCAGCTCGTAGCAGCGGCCTTCCAACCAGAGCGTCTGCGGATCGGCGGCTTCCGGCGGGGTGGCCGTCCGGCTCTGCGCCTCGGCCAGCAGCCGGGTCTTACCCACGCCGGCATCCCCAACCACCACGACTGCATTTCCCGCACCGCTGCGGGAGGCTAAAACCGCGCCGAGGATTGCCTCCAGCTCCGCCTCCCGGCCGATCAGCGGGGCGCGCAGCCCATCCAGGCCCCGGACCTTTTCCCGGCTGTGCTGCGCGCCGTCGACCCGGTACGCCGCCACCACTTCATCCAGGCCGCGGACCGCCACCCGCTGCGGCGCAAACCGGAACATGCCGGCCGTGGCGCGGAAGGTGGCTTCGCCCACCAGGATCTCGCCGGCGCCCGCATGATTCTGGAGCCGCGACGCAAGGTTCACCACGGCTCCGATCACCGTGGTTTCTCGGTGCCGCTCGGAACCCACCCCGCCGAAGTAGACCTCGCCCGTGTTGATCCCCACGGAGACGTTCATCCCGAGCAGTCGCGCGGCATCCCGGATCTGAAGCGCGGCCAGGATGGCGCGCTCAGGGTCGGTTTCACGGGCCCGGGGGGTCCCGAACAACCCGAGCGCCCCGTCTCCCAGCAGCCGGTTCACCTCGCCGCCATGCTCCATGATCGCATCGACCATCGCGGTGAGCAGACGGTTGACCAGCGTCTGGGCGTCTTCCGGATGCAGGCTGCGCGTCAGGGCGACGGAGCCGCTGATGTCCGCGAAAAGGATGGTCGCGATGCGGGTCTCACCCGCCTCCGCCCCGTCGGCTCCCGGCTGGGCGGCGCTCCACGGTGCGGCGGGGCCGGAGGGGAGGAGCGGGGCCGGGACACCGGCCTCCGGTGAAGCGGGCGGAAGCGCCTCTCCGGCCATCCGCGTCCCGCACTGGTTACAGAAGCGGGAGGCCAGGGGCTGCTCCGCGCTGCAGGCGGCACAGATCATAAACAGACGGCCGCCGCACTCGCTGCAGAAGCGCGCGGCGGGAGCGTTCTGGGCGGTGCAACAGGGACAGTGCATCGGAGATCCTCGTCGGAAACACCACGCCTTCATTCGGTGTCCCGGGGTCCATTCCCTGCCGCACCGTGAGGACTGAGCGGTGGTCAGCGCACCGAAACCGTGCCGCCGAAAACGCCGGGGGACGGGTCGCCGGCCCGCTCACTCGACGCATCCCGCGGCCGTCCTCCGTACAAATGCCCCGCCCGATGCCGGCACCCGCGGCCTTCGCGGGGTGGGCCGGAAATGCCCGGAAGACGCCGGTGCAGCCCCCAATCCGCCGCGGGCGTCGTCCGGCCACCGGTGGGACAGGGTCAGAAGAGGGCCTTGCACTGGACGCCATTGTAGGCGCCGTTGGGGTCCAGCGCACCCGCGCACCGGGGGTTGGGGCTCGCTGGGTCGGCCCCGAACTGGCTGAACCGGGTGGCCACCTTCTTCTGCCACTTTGCATGGGCGTCACAGAACAGCAGGTTCGATCCGTTCATGTGAATATTATCGTACAGAATGTGGTCAAACTCATTCCAGTAGGCGGATTTGGAGTTGACCCGGTGGGGGCGCACCTGGGCGGTGCGGCTGTAGATGGTGAACTCGCGCAGGTAGATGATCTCCGCGGGCGCGGGGATGGCGGCCATCGACTTCGTATCCGTGATGCCGTTCAACGCATAGCTCGTGTTTGCACCGTTCGGATCATTGGTCTCGTTGTACGGCGGGTTTCCGCCGTTGAAGCCGGAGCGCGGCCCCGCACTGGGACAAATCAGCACCCGGAGGTTGCGGATATACGGCTGCACGTCTCGCGCCCAGTTCCGTTTGGCATAGGTGCCGCAGCAGGGCGTCAGCAGCCCCTGCGGAAGCGCATACCCCTCGGCATTGGTGTCGTTGCCCGGAAGAATCTCGTCGTAGTCCTGGGAGTACATCCCGAGGCCCGTTCCGATCTGCTTCATGTTGGACAGGCAGGAGACCTGCCGGGCCTTCTCACGGGCCTGTGCGAAGACGGGGAAAAGAATCGCCGCCAGGATCGCGATGATGGCAATCACCACGAGCAGCTCGATCAGTGTGAAGGCACGCTTTAGCACGGGAGGCTCCCTTCAGTAAAGAGTGCGGCCGGTACGGCTGCCGGTACGGCTGCCGGTACGGTCAACGAGTTCCGGATGACCGGCAGCGGGTCACCTGCCGTC
>CAYQDT010000275.1:0-5738 GCA_964416225.1 uncultured bacterium | reverse complement strand
CTGGCGGCGATTGTCGACCACGACAACAAGCACCGGGACGACCACATCATCACCATCGAGGACCCGGTGGAGTTCGTGCACGAGAACATCCAGTGTCTGGTGAACCAGCGGGAAGTGCACGTCAACACCAACAGCTTCGCCCGTGCCCTGCGCGCCGCGCTCCGCGAGGACCCGGACATCGTGCTGGTGGGTGAGATGCGGGACCTGGAGACGGTGGCCATCGCCATCGAGACCGCGGAGACCGGCCACCTGGTCTTCGGGACCCTGCATACCACCACGGCCGCCAGTACCGTCGACCGGATCATCGACCAGTTCCCGGCGGACCAGCAGGAGCAGATCCGGGTCATGCTCTCGGAAGCCCTGAAGGCCGTCATCGCGCAGACGCTCTGCCGCACGAAGGACGGACGGCGGGTCGCCGCGCTGGAGATCCTGCTGATCGATCCCGCCGCCGCGAACCTGATCCGCGAAGGGAAGACCTACCAGCTTCCCAGTATGATGCAGATCGGCAAAAGCCGCGGCTGTATCACGATGAACGACAGCCTGTTTGCCCACGTGAAGGCCGGACGCGTGGAGCCGAAGGAAGCGTACATCAAGGCCGTGGACAAGGTCGGTCTCATGAACATGTTCGAGAAGGAAGGGATCAAGGTGGACCTCACGGCGTAGCGGAGGCTTTCCTGGAACGGAAGGCGGCCCGGTCGCGCCCCGCCTTCCGTTCCCCCGCTCAGCCGCGCTGGACAGGCGGATGCAACCTGAGCGCGGGCTCGGCCGTCTATCGGGTGAGCCCGTCACGCTCGGATGCCGGCCGTCTCCGGATGACCCGCTCTTGCGCCACGCAGGTATGAACCCGTTGAGGTCGCCGCGGTTCTGCACGCGGTGCGGTATGCCGCTCGACCTCTCCCAACGCCGGTGTACCCGGTGCGGGGCGCCGCGCGCCGGGCCCGGACGCCGATACTGTGCGCGGGCGGTGCGATCCCGGTGTGCGTCATCCTGTTTACCGTGGCGGGCCGGACGGGCAGAGGCGCCGTGACCCAGAGCGGCGGGATGCCGCTGCTCCCCACGGCCGAACCGATGGTGCCCGAGACCGTCTCGCCGGATGCCGCCGTCTCACCGCCGCAGCCGACCTCCGCGGTGCGCCCGACTGCCGCCCTTGCGGCGCCAGCATGCGTTACCGGCGCGCCGGCCGCGGGCGCTACCACCGCTCCCGCCCTTCTGCTGAGTGACGGACCGCAGGCACGCCGGGCGCCCAGCATTGTCACCGCATCGGCGGGGCGTCCGGCCGTCCCCGCGGCCCTACCCGTGACGGCCGCACCGACGCCCTCCACCCCACCGGCGGCTCCGGTCACCGCGAACCCGGCGCTGCCCGCGGCGGATGCTCCGTCCCTCCTGGCAAACGGCTGGACCGAGCGCCCGGGTTCCGCTAAGAATCCGGAGGTGATCGTCCACAACAGCTCCGGCCGCGCGGCGCTGCTCCTCCTTGGGGGCAGCCGGCGGGACTACCGGTGGGCGATCCCGCCGGAGGGAGCCCGGTTCTCCCTCGTGCCCGGCACCTACCGGTACGAGCTCCGCGAGCAGACCTTCGAGCGCACGGGCCGGCCGGACGAGATGGGCACCCTGACCTTCGGCAGGTACCGAACCTACGAGGGGGAGTGTTTCCACCGCGAAGGGTCGGAGACGCGGACCCAACACCTCGGAGACCGATAGGCTGGCGATCCGGCCGGTCCTGCCGCCGCTCCGGTGTTCGCCGGGAGCTACCGCAGAAAGAGAGCGCCGGCCAGGGCCGCGGCCGCGGTCACGGGGGCTACCGGCACGCGGCGCAGGAGCAGGATGAGCACGAGCGCCCCGATGCATGCCTCGATCCAGCCCCGCAGCGCGTCCAGGCCGAGGTGGAGGACCATGGTGAGGAGCAGTCCGGTTCCGGACGCGCCCACCCCCCAGGTCAGGCCTGCCATCCAGGGGCGGTCCTGCAGCCGGCGGTAGCCAGCGCGCAGCGGGATCGCGAGGAACGCCGGAAGCCAGCTCGTGAGCGTCGCGACGAGCGCGCCGCGCCAGCCGTCCGCCAGGAACCCGAGCGCGATGCAGCCGTATCCCAGGGGACCCGGGGTAGCTGCGCCGACGGCCACGCCCGTGGCAAAGTCCGCCCGGCTCAGCACGTGATACCGGTGGACGAGATCTTCATCCAGGAGCGCCAGCGTGGTGCTGCCGTTCACGCTGAGAAACGCGGCCCGGAGGAAGATACTCAGGAGCTGCGGCCAGGTCATGCTTCCGGCCCCGCAAGGCGGCGAGCGGCCAGTACGCCGAATGCACCGCCGCAAACCACCGGCCATGCCGGGTGAATGGGGGTCGCAGCGGTCAGCGCGGCCGTAACGAGGAGGACCGTGATCCAGAGGAGACGGGAGAGGGGCGAGAGCCCGGCGAGCGACCCCTGGCACATCTGCCACCCGGCATAGAGGAGCAATGCGGCCGCGGCGGGCGCCAGTCCGCGGATCGCCCCGAGCAGGTACGGACTGGGATGACCTCCGCGGAGCAGCAGGCACCCCAGCACAATCAGGGCAAAGCTGGGTACGGTCAGGCCGAGCAGCGCCGCGAGCGCCCCGAAAATGCCATGCGAGCGATAGCCGAGAAGAACCGTAAGCGAAAGCAGGTTCATCCCGGGGAGCACCCGCGAGAGCGCGAAGAGCGTGCCGAATTCTTCCTCAAGGAGGACCGGCCGGCGGGTGCAGAACTCGTCGTGCATCATCGCCAGCGTGGCGCCCCCGCCGCCCCAGGCCAGCGACCCGATCCGCGCGAAAACGAGCGTCAGCTCAAGCAGAGTAAGCAGCGGCGGCTCCGCATGGGCCGGGTTCGACGGCGGAGCCTCACAGAGGTTCGGCATGGCAGGCGGTCGCTCGGTGGATGGGGGTCCGCGCGGCCGGTCCCGATGACCGGCGAGCCACCCTGAGCAGGGTTCGCGTCCGGAGGGCGCTTTCCCCTACCCGCTGGCGGGTGAAGGGACCGCAGCGCCCCGCGCGACCGCCGACGGGGAGGGGAGCCACGGCTCCAGGGATGCCGCCGCCGCGAGCAGGCGCGGCGCGGATGCTGCGTGAACCGGGAAGGGGAGGTCCCGGCGAAACGGCCCGCGAGCCGTGCCTACCGCATTCGGTAAACGATCCGTCCGCGCGTGAGATCGTACGGAGACATCTCCACGCGCACCTTGTCGCCCTGAAGGATGCGGATAAAGTTCCGGCGCGTCTTGCCGGACAGGTAGCCGGTGATGGTGTGCCCCGTAGATAGTTCAATCTTGAATTCCGCTGACGGCAGTCGCTGCACGACCACGCCTTCCACGGAGATCATGTCTTCTCTCGGCATATTCTCGATTCAATCCTTTACTTCAGAAACTCGTCGGTACTTCAGAAACTCGGCAGTACGTCAAAACTCGTCGGTACGTCAAAACTCGGCTGCGGGAGCGGCGGTCAGCACGCGGCGAACTCGACCCCTCTCGGAGAGCGTACCGGGCTCCCGTCGGTTCCCACATTATAGATGATCCGGGCGCGGGACGCGAGTCCGCCCAGACGCGCCGCGAGGCTGGACAGCAGATCCGACGGATCCACGTCCAACCCCGCGTGAAGCTCTGGTTCACCAGCGCACCGGCGCCAGTGCACGCTGTGGAAGAGCGACGCCTACCAGCCGTCGCCGCCGCGGCGATCCCGGTCGCCGCCGCGGCCGCCCCGGCCGCCCCGGCCACCGCCGTAATCGTCGCCGTAGCCGCCGCCGCGGCCGCCGCCACCGCCGTAGCCGCCGCCGCCACCACCACCACTGTAGCCGCCGCCACCGCCGTAACCGCCCCGGCTGCCGCCGCCGCCACTGTAGCCGCCGCCACCGCCGTAACCGCCGCCGCCACCACCACTGTAGCCGCCGCCACCGCCGCGCCCGCCGCGGCCGCCGCCGCCCCCGCCCCGGTCTTCCCGAGGCCGCGCCTCGTTCACGGTCAGGGTACGGCCCGCCAGCGTCGCACCGTTCATCGCGGCAATCGCCGCGTCCAACTGGTCGTCCGCCACTTCAACGAACCCAAATCCCTTGGACCGACCGGTTTCGTTGATGGGAACCGCTGCCTGCGTGGCACCCCACTGGGAGAAGGCGTCCAGCAGGTCCTGCTCCGACACGCTATAGGGCAGGTTGCCCACATAGAGTCGCTTGCTCATGCTACGGTGTCCTCCGGGTGATGGTGAGGGGCCCGGCACCCCGGTCTACGTCACCGCACCCTTTCTCGTGCGGTGCTCGTCCGTCTCTACCTGCCCAGGCGAAATGGCCCGGCTCCCGCGGAGCGCGGCATCCAATGCGTATCAAGCAGTCGAAATGCGGCCGGTCTACTAATGAGGACCAGTTTATCAGAGCTTTGCTAGGGTGTCCAACATTCTAGCCATCATTCCACCATTTTTTACGCAAGTACTGTCTGCAGCATACCGCGTGCCTCCCAGCCCTGCTTCTACCCCCATCTCGTCTGGGATGCGGGACCCGCTAAACCCGCTCGTGAATACCTGGCGGGATGCCACCAGGAAACCGGGCGCTGCAGCGGGAACGTCGCTGCGGGGGATGCTGACATGAGCTTGCCTGAAGATCTGAAACACCACGCGGACGCCATCCGCATGATGGGATACACCGTGCTGGAGGAGCGTCTGCCGGCGGATCTGGTCGAGCGCCTGTCCCACCGTTTCGGGGAGTTGATCGCCGCTAAAGCCGCCGCGGAAGAGACGAATCGCGGGCCGCAGCGGTACCAGATGTATCTCCCCTGGGAGCCGCCGTTCTCCGAGCCGCTGTTCTACGCGCACGAGGCCGTCCTGCCGGTGGTCGAGGCGGTGCTGGGACCGGATCCGACGCTGGTCTACCTCGCCTCGGATACGCCGCTGCCCGGCAGCGCCTACCAGCGCGTCCACTCGGACACGCGCCTCCTCTTCCCAGAGACCACGCTCTCCCTGCCGGCGTACGGGCTGGTATTGAACGTCCCGTTGGTCGACTGCTCGGAGGAGAACGGCAGCCTGGAGTTCTGGCCCGGCACCCACCTGATGCCGGGGCCGATGGAGCTGGAGCGCCTGGCGCCGGAGCTGCCGAGCCGCCGCGCGAATCTGCCGGCTGGCTCGATCCTGCTTCGCGACCCCCGCATGTGGCATCGCGGCACCCCGAATCGCTCCCAGACGCCGCGCCCCCACCTAGCGCTGGTGTACGTCCGGTCGTGGTACCGGTTCGAGCAGCAGGTCCCGGCTCTCTCCCGCGCCGCGTGGGAGGCGCTGCCGGAGACCCACCGGCGACTACTGCGCTATGCCCGCGTGGAGGACTAACGGAAGATTCCGCCCGCCGGTATCCGGGCTTCCGATCGATGCTCCCGCTCCACCTACGCGGTCTTCAACCGGGCGGGAGAAAACTCGTTCATACCAGACCCAGCGCGCTCCGGGGAAGGATTGATCAGAAGTGTCGGCAGCTCGACCCACCGAATGAATGGGGCTGCCGGGAGCGGGAGCTCGCCAGGATCGGAACCGTGTAGGCGCCGGGCCGTTTCCCAAGGGGGCCACTCAAGGCTCCCGTCTCGGGAGGTCCGCTTGCAGCCAGCGGTCCATTGCGGCGCGGACCCGCAGCAGCAGCAGGCTGAACTCCGCGTCCGCCTGCGCGCGGTCCACTTCCGGCTTCGTGCCGCTCGGCTCTTCTTCATCCCACGGACCCCACACCGCCATCTTGTCCTCCATTACTCCTGGAGAGGATGTCGGACT
>CAYQDT010000274.1:0-5755 GCA_964416225.1 uncultured bacterium | reverse complement strand
GCACCCGGCGTGTCGCGGGATGAGCTCTTCAGCGGCTCCATCGTAGGGTTGGTGGTGAGTAAGACGATCGATGGATTTATGCCAATTCCGGCGTTCCGAGCCTGCTCCGCCCGCGTTCCACTGCCCAAAATTGCCTTAACCAAAGGGTGGAAGCGTCCGAGGGGAGGGTGGATATCCCCTCGCCCGACGAGACCGACAGGAGAACGAAATTGAGGGTAACGTGCCACCAGGATGTTGTTTTTCTCCGGCTGGCCGGCCGGTCACGGCGAAATCCGGCATGGTCGGTTCGCGACCAGCTGGCTCCGGCCCTTGACCACAGCGGCCACGTGGTGCTGGATCTCCAGAATACCTCCGTGGATACGGACGTGCTGGGCGTGCTGTTTTCGTTCCAACGCCGGCTGGAGCTGAAGGAGCGCCGCCTCCTCCTGGTCACCACTGACCCGCGCTTCTTCCATCTGCTGGAGCGGGCCGGCGTCGCAAACGCGCTGACGGTCTTTGCGGACGCAGAGGCGGCCTTTCAGTTTGCCCAGACCCTTGAGGAAGTGGCCCACGCGGCCTGACCCGCGGCCGGCGGCAACGGTTGCCAGCCGGCCGGGCGCTGACGCGCGAATCGCAGCGAGCCGAGAACGGGCACGCCGTCCGATCGGTGCCCTGATGCGCGCTTTGCGCTCGACCCGATCAGCGGGCCAGAGGAACTCTCCGTGCGTGGGGCTAACTATACTGGAGATGGACGGTGAGCGCCGCCTCTCTCCCGGCTGGGTGCATTGACTCCGCCTTCAGGCGAGTGATAACCTGTCCACACGCATTGGAGAAAGCTGAGATGCCCAAAAAAATCCTGGCGGTTGACGACGAGCGCCATATTGTCCGCTTGGTGGAAGTGAACCTGCAGCGCGCCGGCTATGAAGTCGTAACGGCGTACGATGGGCGAGAAGCGCTGGAGAAGGTGAAGTCCGAGAACCCGGACCTGGTGGTGCTCGACGTGATGATGCCGTACATGGACGGCTTTGAGGTTCTCAAAAACCTGAAGGCGGATCCGACGACAGCGGAGATTCCGGTCATCATGCTCACCGCAAAGGCCCAGGACGCGGACGTGTTCCGCGGCTGGCAGAGCGGCGTGGATTGCTACCTGACCAAGCCGTTCAACCCGATGGAACTCCTCACGTTCGTCAAGCGGATCTTCGACAGTCTTAGCAGCAGCGGGTCCGAGAGCGGGGGCCGGATCAAGATTTAGGCGGGGGGCCGCCGCACGATTGCGAACGCCAGTGGGATGAAGCAGCGGGCGTTTTTCGTTGGAGCCACCGTTGCGGCGGTGGTGGGCGCGGTAGTGGTGGCGCTGATCGTGCGCCGCGCCGGGCAGGCAGGAGCGCAGGAAGAGATTCCCGCCCTGATCCAGGACTGCTTCGAGCGCGTACGGCAGATTGAATCGGAGCTGCACCGGCTCGCGCCGGTGGTTGAGACATTGGGCTGACCCTCTCCCGGGGGTTGACCCCACCAGACGACATCGTTCGGGCTGCTCCCAATGGGGCGGCCCGTTTCTTTTGGCGGTGCGACGCAAGACAAATGCAATAGCTGCCGGTGAATTTTTTCGGTGCTCAAAGTTTAAACTGTAAAGGATCCACTGCCGCAATCCCTCTGTCCCTGTATGGCGGTATCGCCCGCGCTGGCCGCGATCATCGGACCATCCTTCGGACCGTCGTTCGGAATTGAGCCCCCATGGAAACGGACCGCCTCCTCGAAGAGAACCTCTCTTACCGCGCATGGTGGCATCTGGCCCGGGCCTACCACTCGATAGCGTCAATGATCGACCGTTTCTTCGAGGAACACGGGATCACGGGCGCGCAGTTCGGCGTGCTCCGGTGCGTGTCGGATGCCGGTCCGGAAGGACTGATGCTGAGTGACCTCTCCAAACGGCTGATGGTGACCTGCGGGAACATCACCGGCGTGGTGGATCGCCTCGAGCAGGCGGGCTATTTACGCCGCGAGCGGTGTGTTGAGGATCGCCGCGTGGTTCGAGCGCAGCTCACGGCGGAAGGGCGCGCCGTGTACCGGAAGGTGCTCCCGGCCCACCAGGAATTGCTGGCCCAGGGTCTGGCGGGGATGACGCCGGATCAGCAGGAACAGCTCGCCAGGCTTTGCGAGCAGCTTCAGCTCGAGGTGCACCACTTCCGCCGGGAGTGCGCGGAGGCCTCGGCCCATACCCAGAATCAACCCAAAGAAAAAACCAGCAGCTATGGACTCGACGCTCGGCATGGATGAATTCTCGACTGCAGGCGGCCCACCGTCGCGCCGTTCGCGGACGGTCCAGCACTTCCTGATCTTCGCTATCGCGGCCATCCTCGCGGCTCCGGCGGCCGCGGCGCCGGCACCCCAGGCGCCGGCCACGCCGCCTCCCACCGGTGCGGCCACGCCGCCCGTCACCGTTCCGGCGGGCCCGGACGCCGCCGCGGCACTTCAGGCGAACATTTCCGACAACTCTCCGGACGCGCTGACCCTGGATCAGTCCGTGGATTACGCGATTCGGAACAACCCGCGGATCGCGGGTGCCGCGGCGCAAGTCCGGGCGGCCCGGGCGGTAATCACCCAGCGGCGCGCGGTGCGCCGACCGCAGGCGAACGTCACGGCGGCCGCCGGTTTGCAGGGTCCCGAGGTCGGGGCGGTGGTGCCCGGCGGTAACCCCATCGTGCCGTTCTATCAGTGGAGTCTCGGCGCCGGCGTGTCCCAGGTGATCCTGGATTTCGGCCAGCGGCTGAACCGCCAGCGGGAAGCCGAGCGGGAAGCGGAAGCCGCGCGCTTCACCCAGGCGGAAACGCAGAACAACGTTCATTTCGTGGTTGCCAGCGCTTTCTACAACGTGCTGCGCGGGCGGGAGCTGCAAAACGTCGCGGAGCAGAACCGCGCGGCGGCCGCCGAGCACCTGCGAGTATCCCAGGCGCGTTTCGCTTCGGACGTGGCGCCCCGCTTCGACGTCCTCCGGAGCGAGGCGGAGCTCGCGGACGCCGAACAGCAGTTGACCACCGCCCGCAATCAGACGCTGCAGGCGGAAGCGGCATACAACACAGCGCTCGGGCGAACCGCGGTCACGCCCGTGCGCATCCGTTACGAAGCGACACTGCGGCTACCGGATGTGCCGTTCGAACGCGCCCGGGACGCCGCTTACGCCAACCGGCCGCAGCTCGTGGCGCTCCAGCGGACGATCGAGGCCGGAAACTACGAGGTGCGCGCACGGCGCGCGGAAAACAAGCCCCAGGTCATCGGGACGGCGGGGTACAGCCGCTTCAATCCGACGGGCAATACGGGTCTTGAGGACCGCTATTCTCTCGGCGTCGCGCTCAGCTTTCCGTTCTTCGACAGCGGACTGACCCGGGGACGGGTGCGGGAAGCCCAGGCCAACGTTGATACGGACCGCGCGAATCTGAATGGGGCTCGTCTCCAGGCTGAGCTGGATATCCGGCAGGCACAGGTGGATATCACCACTGCCCTGGATCGGCTGCGCAGTGCGAACGTGGAGGTCGCTTCCGCGGCGGAAGCGCTGCGGGTGGCGCAGGTGCGCTACAGCGCCGGCGTGGGAACCAACGTGGAAGTGACGGACGCCCAGGAAGCGCTTGCGCGGGCCGGAGAAAACCTGGCCAACGCCCAGTTCGACTACGAAACGGCGCTGGAGCGTCTGGCGTTCGCCACCGGCACCTCGATTGCCAGCCTGCAGGCCGGGCCGCTCACGCCCCGGACGTCCGCCATTGCGACCCCCGCTTCGGCGCCAGCGCGGAATCGCCGCTAGAGCCGCAACCGGCGAGGCATTCCGGCGCGGGCGCAGCGCACGCGTGCAAGGTAGTGATAGGAAGCTGACCGGCGGCCCTGACCGCCGGTCAGCTTTTTCCAATAATCGAGTCAGTCTGCTACATCGGCTGGTTTTTGTTCAATGCTCCAGTATCCCCTCGTGCCCGCCGCGGCCCCGGCACGCTCCGAGGCGCCCGTCCCAGTTGTTCGCACTCGACCTGCCCGGCGGGCACGAACCCATACCTATCAGAACCCGCTTCTCCCACTGAACTGCCCGGACCCGGGCGTGATCCGCGCCGGAATCACCTATTACCTGGTCTACACGTCCGGAAACGCGCGCGACGCCTTTCCGACCCTTCGCTCCACCGATCTGGTTCATTGGGAGCGTGTCGGATGCGTCTTTCCGGGGTCCGACCGCCCAAAGTGGGCACGAGGTGACTTCTGGGCGCCGGAGATCCACCGGGTGGGGCGCCGGTACGTGGTCTATTACACGGCGCGTGACCGTACCCGGCGCCTCTGTATCGGCGCCGCGTGGAGCGAGTCGCCGCTCGGACCGTGGACGGATCTCGGCCATCCACTCGTCCGCGATGAGCGCGTCGGGATGATCGATGCCACGGAGTTCCAGGACCGGGACGGCCGGCGCTACCTCTATTGGAAGGCGGACGGCAATGACCTTCGCCCGAAGGAGCACACGCCGATCTTCGTCCAGGAGCTGGCTCACGACGGGCTCTCGCTGGTCGGCAGCCGCCGCGAGGTGCTCACGAATGATCGCGAGTGGGAGGGCGACCTGGTGGAGGGGCCGTGGGTGATGCGGCACGGCCGGTACTACTACCTCCTCTACAGCGGCAACGCATATTACAACGAGAGCTATGCCGTGGGCGTTGCACGCGCGACCTCTCCGTGGGGCCCGTTCGTGAAGGCGCCCGAGACGCTCCTCCGCCGCGACGAGGACTGGCTGGGGCCCGGTCACGGCAGCGTGGTTCGGGGGCGCGACGGGCATGACTATTTCATCTACCACGCATGGCAGCGCGGACGGGTGGGCGGCCGCAATCCGCGCATGCTGCTGATGGACCGCATCGACTGGCAGGACGGCTGGCCGCGAATTCACGACGGCGGCCCGAGCAATGCGCCTCAGCCGGCTCCGTAGCCGGGAGTGCTCGCCGGGCAGCATGGTACCGGCGCTGACCCGCCCGGTGCCGGCGCGCCGCGGCGCTTTCCGGCGTCACATTTGCCTACCATCCCCGCAGCGGTTACCATGCAGCGGGCGGGCGTTGATCCGCCGCCGCTGCTCGGCCGGGGTGACCCGTTTCGCCGCGGTACTCCACCGTGAATGCCTCTGCCCGGTATTGCGTCATAATTGGGCGAGGGCAGGGGACGGAGCAGGTCCATGTTTGTCGATGAAGTCAACATCAATGTTAAGGCGGGTGACGGCGGCAACGGCTGCGTCAGCTTCCGCCGCGAAAAGCACGTACCGCGGGGCGGTCCCGACGGCGGAGACGGCGGCCACGGCGGCAGCGTCATTCTCGTCGCGGATTCGTCACTGACCACGCTCATCGATTTCCACTTCGTCCGCAACTACAGCGCCGTGCGCGGCGGTGACGGATCGGGAAATCGCAAGTTTGGCCGACACGGAGCGCATGTCGAGCTGAAGGTGCCGGTGGGGACCACGGTCAAGGATCTCGGCACGGATGAGGTCCTCGTCGACATGGTCCGCCACGGCCAGCGGGAAGTCGTCGCGAAGGGGGGACGGGGCGGGCGGGGCAATCCGCACTTCGTCAGCTCGGTCCACCAGGCGCCTCGCATGGCGGAAAAGGGTGAGCCGGGCGAAGCACGCGAGATCCAGCTCGAACTGAAGCTCCTGGCCGACGTCGGGCTCCTCGGATTCCCGAACGTCGGGAAGTCGACGCTGATCGCCCGGATCTCCGCGGCGAAACCCAAGATCGCGGATTACCCGTTCACCACCCTGGTGCCGAACCTGGGC
>CAYQDT010000273.1:0-5757 GCA_964416225.1 uncultured bacterium | reverse complement strand
CTGGGTCTTCGGCGGCGTGCGGTTGATCTCGTCCGCCAGGATGACATTCGCGAAGATGGGCCCACGCAGGAATTTGAAGCTGCGCTGGCGGGAGACGGGGTCTTCCTGGATGATCTCCGTGCCGGTAATGTCCGCGGGCATCAGGTCCGGGGTGAACTGGATCCGCTTGAAATCGAGGGAGAGGATCTGTGCCAGGCTGGAGACCAGCAGGGTCTTTGCCAGGCCCGGCACGCCCACCAACAGGCAGTGGCCGCGGGAGAAGATCGCCATCAGGAGCTGATCCACCACGTCGGCCTGCCCCACGATGACTTTCGAGAGCTCGCTGCGCATCGTCGAGTGTGCCGCGCGGAGCCGTTCCAGCGCCTTCCGGTCGCGATCTTCTACGGAGTGAGGGGTTTGCGTCACGCTCATCGATCTCTCTTTTCCGGCAGGGGGAAGCGGTGCGGTTCAGGCCAATCGTGCCGCGGCCGGTAGTGACCGGCCATGCGGCGACGGAGAGCGGACGCTACCGGGAGCAGGGTCCGCTCCCGGCGGGTCGGCAGCACTCAGCGCGGTGCGGCGTCAAAAGGCATGCTTGCAGTACGACAGGGAGACGAGCGCGTAGGCGGTGGCAAGATCCGGCTTATCCTCCAGCCAGCGGGGGTTCTTGTTGGACCAGGAGCCGTCGGCGCCCTGACGGGCGGCGATCGCCTGTCCCAACTCCGGTCCCCACCGGTGCTTTTGTCCGGCGGCATCTGACACCAGCTTGTCGCCCCACACGGATAGGGTCTTCGCCATGGTGTGGTAGTAATAGTAGACGCCGGCCTCGCCCATCCGGGGATTCTCGTTCACGTTCCAGTTGCTGCGGAGCCAGCCCCATGCGGCCTGCACGCGCGGGTCCGTCTTCGTGACGCTGCAATAGAGGTAGCTCTTCAATCCGGCATAAGTCATGCTGCCGTAGGAGCTGTGCGCCGCTTTGGTGAATTCGTCCGCCGGGCTGCTGCCGTCGCTGCCGTACACAAAGCCGCCGTCACTCCCCGCCCACTGCTGGTCATTGCTCTCGGAACGATTCTGTACCCGCTGCAGGAAGAGGAGCGCTTTCTTGAAGACGTCCGCGTTCTTCGGCATTCCGGAATCGGCCAGCCCCTCCAGGGCCGTCTGCAGGTTGGAGAGGTCGGGACGGTCCGGTCGGCGGCCGTAACCGATACCGCCATACTGGCGATCGGCCGGCTTGTAGCCCTCGCCCTCGTCCAGTTGCGACTGCGAGAGGTAGGCCTGCGCCTTGCGGATGGCGCTGGCAAGGCTCGGGTCGTGGGCGTGCGCCAGCGCGGAGAGTGACAGCGCCGTGTTGTAGTTCGGGAGCTCCTGCGCCGGCCCGAACTCGGTGGTGTAGATGGCGCCGTCCGGCTTCTGCTGGGACAGCAGGTAGTGATAGGCGCGCGCAACGGTGGGGTCCGTCCGCGGCGCGCCGTTATCCACGAAGGCGAGCACGCCGAGCGCCGTGGCGCCCGGGATCTTCATCCAGGAGCCGTCCGCGCTCTGGGTCTTCCGCAGATAGGCGAGGCCTCTCTGGACGGCAGCATTGACGGGAGCCACTGCCGGATCGGCCGGCCGGGCCGCCGCGGGACGGGCCTTCGGCTTCGCCGGCGCGGCGAAGACGGGAAGCGCGGCCGCCGCCAGGGCGCCGGTGAGCAGTAAGAGGGGAGATGTGGGTCGCATGACCTCGAACCTTCCTGAGCCGAAGACTGAGTTCCTGTTTAGACGCATTCGACGGCTCAACAATCTAGTCTTTTGCTTGTAGCGTTTTTAGCAGGCCCGCATACTCGGGCCGGAGGATCTCGATCTTCGCGTCGCGGAAGAGCTGGTTCATGTGGTCCTGCGCCGCCTTCAGCTTTTCCGGTCCGGCTTTCTGGATGCGCAGGTTGCTGCTGATCAGGTCCCGGATATCTTCCAGATCGGGCGCCCGGGCCGGGAGCCGCTCTTCCACCCGTACAAAGACCCAGTAATTGTCCAACTTGATCGGCCCGCTCGGCTTCCCTTTATCCAGCAGCAGGGCCCGCTGCAGGACCTCTTTTTCGAGCGGACCGGCCGCCTTGGGATCCGCATCCACCGGCTCCGGCATGAGCCCGCCCTGATCCCGGTACGGATCGATGCTGCGCTTGCGCGCGAGCTCCTCGAAGGGAAGGCCCTTCTTCAGCGCCGCGTCGATTTCCTGGGCCGCTTTCCGATCATCAACCGTGATGCGGGAACAGCGAAGCTGCTCTCCCACGCCGAATACCTGCTTATTCCCGGCGTAATAGTTGAGAGCCTCCACATCCGTGACCTTTATCCCATCCGTGAGCATGTTTTCGGCGATGAGCTGCTCACGGATGTCGCCGCGTAGGGTGTCCAGCGAGCGCCCGCGCGATGCCAGCCACTCCTCCAGCTTCTCCCCGCGGAACTCCCACTGCTTGCTCAGTGCCTTGATACGGCGCTCGACGTCCTCCCGCCCAGGGAGCAGCCCCCGCTTGGCGGCGTCATCTTCCGCGAGCGTTTGCTGCAGCCACTCCCGCAGCACCACCCAGCCGACGGCCGTGTCCGAGACGCCGCCTACGAACTGCTCGCAGCGGCGCCGAAAATCCCCGTCCGTCAGAACATGGCCGTTGACGCTCGCGACAGCGGCCGGTTTGGCGGGAAGGGGATCGTCCGCGCGGGCAGGAATGCCCCGGGCGATGGACACGGCCAGCAGAGCGGCGGTGAGCAGCCCGGCCCACGCGCGGCAGGGCGGAAGTGGGAGCGGAGGGAGCTGAAGAGGAGGGAGGCGAGGGGATCGAAGGGAGTTGCCGGTCATACTAATGTCTCAATTCCTCGCGCGTGAGCCGCCGCGCGAGAAGGCCGCAGAGGCCGATCAGGAAGAGCAGGTAGAGCCCGCCGGTTTGCCAGGCGGGCGGATAAACGAACAGGTATTCATGCGCGTGGAGCTGCTCGTACACCCAGGAGAACCGAAGCACGTCCGTGTCCAGGACGCTGCCCGCGGCGGTCACGGGGTTCGGCAACAGGGCCGCGTAGATCCATGCCGTCGGATAAGCAAGCCAGCGATAGCACGGGTTCAGCAGCCAGATTGCCGCAATGGCCGCCGCGAGCACCCCCAGCGCCAGGGGAATCGCCAGGCCGGGCAGCCGCACCCGGCTCGCGACCCAGAGCCCGAGCGCCCCGAAGGCCAGCACCTGGGTGAGGAACAGCAGGTGGACGCCCAGCACCTGGTCCGCCGGAAGGCCGCCGGGCCGCACGGCGAGGAGCAGTGAAACGAGCAGCGATAGGCCCACCAGCACCAGGGGCGGATAGACGGCGGCCTGGATGCTTCCGGCCACGATGGCAGCCGGGGACATGCGGCTGCGCCGGTACTCTTCCAGGTGCCCGTCGCTCCGAAGCCGCCGCCACAGCAGCGCGCCCCGAACCGCCGCCCAGGGCAGCGCGACCAGCGTCTCGCCGAGGAGCGTCAGTCCGACCCAGCTCGACCACATCTGCGGCCGGATCAGGGCGTAGTCCGGCAGCTCCATCCAGAAGCGGCCGAGGAGCGCGCCGACGGCGGCCGCGAGCGCCAGCAGCGCCACCACCGCTGCGGGCCACCCACGGCGGGTAACCAGCCGGCCCGCGTGCCGCGCGACCGGGTTGTCGAGAAGGCCGTTCATGAGCGGCTGCCGGGCAGCAGGAACGGCTGGAGGGGCAGGAATGACGCGGCAGCGGGAAGCCCGCCGCGGGCGGCAGTCGCCGCCGGCGGTGACGGCTGGGCCGCCGGCGGGGGCGGCGTGCCGGGTCCCACGATGAAGGTCACCGGCGTGCCCCACGGCGGTGCGATCCGCTCGTTGACCTTGATCAGCGTATCGTCGGCGCCGGAAGTATGCACGTTGTTGATGATGGCGTCCGGGTCCCGGAACGTCCCCACCAGGGAGAGGCCGCGGTCCGCAACGAAGCCGTCCGCGTCGACCCGGGAGCCGCTGAAGATCCAGGCATTCGGCTGGAGCGGTGCTTTGCGGGGGATGACCCAGCAGAGATCTTCTCCGCGGACCGTGACCGCCTTCCCGTCACGCTGCCAGGAAACCCAGATGCTGACCGGAGAGCCTTTCGGCACCTGCGTATCCCCCTGGTACCGCAGTCCGCCCCTCGGCTCGAGTCCAAGCAGGATGAGCGCGAGCTGTAGGTGGAGCGGGCGGACGTCGACATTCAGCACGCTCTCGTGCAGTTTCCCCATCGGCGCCACCGCCAGGTACTCGATCATCCCCTTCTGCTGGTTGATGGTGCCCGAGCAGGTGGCGGTTTTTGCCTTCAGATCCACCGTCAACTTGCCGAGCCGGTAGCGGTCCTCACCAATCTTTTCCGCATCCGGCGGGAGCGGGGGCGTGGCCGGTGCGGCGCCGGCACGCGGACCGAGGCATTCCGCGCCGAGTATGAAGAGACAGAGAGCGACGGCGCTCCGAAAAAAGAAAGAGGGCATTAACCTACCATACGCAGCATTCGACACGCAGCATTCGATACGCAGCATTCGATACGCACGCCGGATCCCCCGGGGCATTCGGCCCGGATCCCTGACGGCGGTTAGGGGCGCAGGAGCCGTGCATCGGCCCAGTCCGCATGGTCCGCGACGTCCCCGCCGTCCGCGTAATCGACTTCCAGGCGTAGCTGCAGCACCCGCTTTACGTCCAGCTTCAGCTCGAGCGGCGGGTCCTCGCCGCGAAGGACGGGGCTTTCGAACAACAGCTTTTCGTCACCGTAGACGCGATAGATGACGCTCCCGGCGCCTCCCACCGCGTCGTCGATGCCGAGCATGGCGGCGAATGTCGCGTAGCCGCCATCGAGCGAGTAGGTGAGCTCGCTGTGGCTGTGGGTACCGAGGCCACGCCGGTACAGCCGCCCGCGGAGACGCAGGGGCCGGCCGGAAACGGAGCGGTCCGTCTGGAACGGGTAGCTTCCGTCCAGATAGGGGACCTGCTTCGCCTCGGACGGCTTCAGGTCGGATAGGTAGACGAGCTTTCCGTTCTTGACCTCCAGACGCGAGATCGAGCCGAGGGGAATATCGAGGGCCTCGCCCCAGACCGTACGCACGGTAAGGAGGTCCGGCGTCAGCTTCACCCAGTGTCCGGTGAGCCGCTCCCCGCCCCCGAGGTCGATAGCCAGCAGGAGTCCCCCTTCAGCGGAACCGCCGGCCGCTTTGTGCGAGGCCAGCGCCATCGCCTGTACGCGCTTGCCGATCTCCAGGGGCACCGGCTTCCCGCCCACGTTGACGGTCACCTTGCCGTTTGCGATCCCCTGCACCTCGCCTTCCACGCGGTCCGTCGCAAAGTAAAGAGTGTCCTTCGAGACGGCTGGGGGCAGCGCCGCCTGGGGATCGAAGCGCAGCGCGGAGAGCTGGGTCAGCGGCACGGTGATGCTGCCCCAGCCCGCCGCGATCCGTACCTGCCGAGGCGTGGGATAACTGAGGCGGCCGGAGATCTGGTCCCCGTTTTGGAGTCGGGCCGTGGGAATCACGGGAGCGCTCGCCGCCCGGGCGAACTCCACGGTGAGGAGGTCGGTATTGGCCACCGTCACGGGCGCTCCGCCGGCCGGCTCGAGCACGAGCTGTCCCGGCGCAGCTCCCGGCTTCAGCGCGCCCGTCTCCACCGTGCGCCCGTCCGCCAGGGTGACGAGCGCGGCGGCGGCGCGCGCCGGCGCCGCAAGACCGAGCGCCAATGCCACCAGCGGTAGGAGCCACAGCGGAGAGGCGGCACCTCGTCCGCGGCTGTCCCGCGCACCTCGTGCCGT
>CAYQDT010000272.1:0-5780 GCA_964416225.1 uncultured bacterium | reverse complement strand
GCCGCTCCCGCTGGTCCGCGCCTACGCGATAGAGGGCGCGGTCGTGGGCGGAGTTGATCACCTGGACCTGGGAGCCGAGTTTCTCGGAGAGCTGCTCGTTGAACTGGTGCTCCCGGAGCGCCAGGGTCACCGCGCTCGGGCTCATCCCCAGGAGCGTCCCCGCCTCTTCCCGCAGCTTGCCGTAGTTCCGCACCAGCGCCACCGCCAGCCGGTTTCGCTCGGAGCGGGTGAGCGGCTGCCCGTGGGAGACGTTCGCCAGCCCCGCCACCAGGCGCAGCTCGTCGTCCGGGATCCGCTCCACGTCGGCATGCACCTCTTCCAGGCCCAGGCGCACCGCCGCCTCGACGCGGTGATAGCCGTCGATCACCACGTTCGTCCCCTCCTGCACCCGCACGGGCGGCAGCGACGAGAACGACTCCATATACCGGATGATCGTCTCCTCGTTGAGACGCTCGCGGGGGTTCAATTCCTGAATCAGGACCAGATCGTTGATGGGTACGGTGGTCCGCTTAACAACCGACATCCGTTGGCTACCTCCTGCTCACTTCAAGCATGAGCCATTGTCGGCGCGCCGCCGGAGAGCGGGCAGGTGCGGACAGTTGCCGCGGACGGGGAGCCGGGGTTTTTCACCACGGACTCATGGCGGCACGGCGAGGACGGCGGCAGGCACGTCGCGGGGCACTCGCACGACGTCGATTCAACCCGGCGTTGGCGGTCCCCACCCCTCCCCGGCTCGCCTCTCCGTGTCCCCGTGGTGAACGATCCGGGATGAGCCGGCAGCCCTAGCGGATCTTTCCGCGGGCGAGGATCGGGACCACGGCTTCGACCGTTCCGCCGCGGTGGAGGGCGATCAGGTCATGCATGTTCACCGCACCGCAGGCGTGGTTCGGAATGAGGGTGACCCGCTCCCCCACGCTCGGGATGGCGGAGCAGGCGGAGAGGTCGCAGTGGCCGTGCTCCTCGGACTGCTTGACCACCCGCAGCTCCGGATACTCCGGGCAGTAGTGGAAGCCGCCCTCCCGGTCCGGATCATTGGTCATGGTCTTGGAGCCGGCGTCCAGGATGCAGCGCTCCCGCGTCGGGCGGCTCACCACGGTGGTGACTACGCGCAGGGCGCAGTCTTCCCAGGTGTAGGCGCCCTTGTTTACCAGGTTGCGGTCCACGTACAGGTTCGTCCCGGAGCGGTGCTCGTTGCAGATGGGCGTCCGGTGCGCCTCCCACTGGTCCGGGCTCCCGCCGCCGCTGAGCACCTGCGGCTGCAGGCCATACGGCTCCAGCGCGCGGACGATCTCCTCGAACATCGGGCCGGTGCGCGGGCCGGTCGGGTAGGTCATGAGGCCATGGAACGTGAGCCCGGGAAGGTCCGCCGCCAGCCGCGCGAGCTGGACCGCCTCATCCACCGTCTGCACGCCGGCCCGGAGGCCGCCGGTGTCGACCTCGATCACCGCGCGGATCGTCGCTCCGAAGCGAGACGCGGCGGTGGAGTAGCCGCGGAGAGTATGGGCGCTGTCCGCGGCCATGCTCAGGGTACACTGCGTCGCCAGCCCGCCGATGGCGTCCAGCTTGTGCTCCCCCACCACGTTGTAGCTGATGAAGATGTCCGGCAGCCCGCCCTGCGCCATCACCTCCGCCTCGCTCACCTTCTGGCAGGTAATCCCCACGGCGCCGGCGTGGACCTGCTTCCAGGCCAGCAGCGGCAGCTTGTGGGTCTTGACGTGCGGCCGGTTGCGGATTCCGTGCTGGTCGAAGTAGGCCTGGTTCCGGGCGATGTTCCGCTCCACGAGGTCCAGATCCGCGATCAGGAAGGGGGTGTCGAGGTCGTCGATCATCATGGCTTGTTGCGTCGGATCACGATGCGGAGGTCGGCCCCCGCGCGGGCATGGCGGGGGCGGGGTTTTGCGGCGTACGCTCCCGGCCGGCGCGGATTGGCGCCGCGCTTCTCTTGGATTTCCGCATCCCGCTCACCGCGCCCTCCGCGGCTCCGCGGAGATTCTCCTTCTCGGCGGCGACCGCTCACCAGCGCACGAGCAGGGCGGCGAGGGATGAGAGCTCTTCCACGGTCGCGTCGGGGCGGATGCCGTCCACCTCCTGGAGGTGCGGATAGCGGCGGACCCAGACGGTGCGCATCCCGAGCTGGCGGGCGCCGAGCACGTCCCGCTGGAGGGAATCGCCGACCATCACCGCCTCGGCCGCCTCCACCCCGGCCAGGTCCAGGGCCCGGCGAAAGATTCCGGCGTCCGGCTTCCAGCTCCCGATCTCCCCGGAGATTGCGAGGCGGGAGAACCAGCGGCCCAGCCCCACCGCGGCAACCTTCTCACGCTGCAGCTCCCCCAGGCCGTTGGTCACCAG
Organism: uncultured bacterium; assembly: GCA_964416225.1. GTDB lineage: Bacteria > Armatimonadota > SYMT01 > SYMT01 > SYMT01 > CAYQDT01. The sequence continues at coordinate 3,431 of CAYQDT010000272.1, read as the reverse complement.
CACGAGCGTGTGGTCGGGCGCCATTGCTTCCAGGGCGGGCGGTACGTCCGGGTAGAGCGCGTAGCGGCGGCGGCGCTCCCGCAGGTACAGCTCCGTCAGCTCCTCCGCCAGCTCGGGAGAGAGGCGGCAGGCGCGGAGGGTCTCTTCCCAGGAGAGCTGCCGGAATTGAAGCTGCGAGGTCAGCTTCAGGGTTCCCGCTTCCAGCCGCTGCTCCAGCTCCCGGTACGCCTGCGTGAACGCTTCGACCAACCGATCGGGCGTCCACTCCGGATGGCGCTCCGCAGCCCGCTCGCACGCCAGGCGAACGGACTCCCGGTGGGCGTGGTGCGTTTCCAGCAGGGTATCGTCCAGGTCAAAGAAAAGAGCTCGAATCGGCATCATCGATCGGCGCCGAGCCCGAGATCGGGCTCCAGGGGCGCCCTCCATCGCCGCGAAGGGGTTGTGGGGTGCTGATCGGAGGATATCCGCCCCGGGGCCGCCGTGTCACGCGCCGGACGCGGACCGCCCGGCCGGCCCGTCGACGCTCCCGTCGATCTGATACCATCCCTGGATGGGCCGCGGCCGGCGCCGCCGGCTAGCGGCTCCGGCGAGCAGCGGGAGCGTGGGGCCATCACGCCCAAAAGAATGGTGAGAAGCGGAGGAAGCGGATGGATATCGACACCTTTGCGGTGGCACTGCACCGGATCGGCGGGGTGAAGTTCGGCGAGTTCACGTTGAAGTCGGGGCAGAAGTCGCCGATCTACGTGGACCTGCGCGGCCTGGTCTCCCATCCGGAGATTCTGCGCATGGCGGGCGAGGCGCTGGCGGGGGTGCTGGAGGGGCTGGAGTTTGACCGCATCGCCGGCCTGCCGTACGCGGGTCTCCCGCTCGCGGTGAGCGCCTCGCTCGCCGGCAACCGGCCGATGCTCTATGCCCGGAAGGAAGCGAAGGAGTACGGCACCCGGAAGCGGATCGAGGGAGACTACGCCGCCGGCCAGACGGTCGCGCTGCTGGACGACGTGATCACCAACGGCGGCGCGAAGCTGGAGCTGGCGGAGCCGTTCCTGGAAGAGGGGCTGGCGGTCCGGGATTTCGTCGTCCTCGTGGACCGGGAGCAGGGCGGCCGGGAAGCACTGGCGGCGCATGGCTACCGCCTGCACTCCGTCTTCACGCTGCGCGAGCTACTGGCCGCGCTGCGCCGGCACGGAGCCATCGACGAGGCGACCCTGGAGGCTGTGACAGGGTACCTGGACGCCAGCCAGCGCTGAGGAGCGGCGGTGCGGGGTGGGGCAGGACCCACCCCGCACCGTTTTCGAACCCGTCACCCGTTCGTCCCCGTACCGGGACGGTGATCGACGCCGTTCCGTTTCATCCGCGGCCGGATTCCGCCCCGCTTCCCGGACCTCGGGTCGCGCGGCCTCCGCCGGCTACTCCTCGTCGTCCCGGATCCGCTCCAGCGCCTGCCGGTCCAGCACCTTACAGCGCCGGTAGCGCGTCTGGATCCAGTCCTGATCGCGCCAGCCGGAGAGGATCGTCGCGACCGTCTCCCGGCGAGCCGCCGCAGCCATGGCGAGGATATCCTGGCGGCAGCCCACCATCGGCTGGCCCGTCAGCTCCGTGATGTCCAGCAGCAAACCCGCCAGCCGCTGCGGAAGGGAGCGGTTCCCCAATCGGTCCGTGCTCTCGATCACCGCGCGCGAGCTCACCGCGAGCTCCTGCGGGCTGATCCTGGCGGTGGTCGGATCGATCTCGGCGGCAACCGTTTCGGTCAGCGCCACCAGCTCCGCGGCCGCCGGACCGTCCAGCGGAACGCCGGGAACGGGCGTGGCTACCTGGCCCGGGCCCACCAGTCCGAAGGCGATGTTACCCCGGCGATATGCCACCACACCCTGTCGGATGCGGATCGGCCGGACCCCCTCGGCCCCCTCGGCCCAGAAGACCTCGCCGGGGGCGCGCACTACGTCGGAGGAATGGATGTCTGCTTCTTTGTTGGTTGACTCTGCGCTCATTGACCTTACTCGGCATCATGGCCCGCGGGATGCGGGCCTTGGCTCGGAGATTGTTTGCGTCGGTTGGGCGCGGCGGGGCGACGAAATCGCGAACTGTATCACCGTACCCACCGCGTACGTTTTTCATGTTCGTGCTACCTTAAACAGTTCTGCTTAACAGGCTAACACCCTAACACCCAAAACAGGTCATTCGCAATGTCCGGCCGGAAGACCTTCAGTTCTAAACGATTCTCGGGTGCCGGTGCACGGCCGATTGTGGCTGGTTCGCAGCCGCCTCGTCACCGCCTCATGGCTGCCCCATCGCCGCCACATAGATGCCTTGCGGATGCCTCATGGCTGTCTCATAGCTGCCGCTGCGGAAGCTCGCCCGCTGCCGTCCCGGGAGCGCCGTCCGGGTAGGAGTTCCGTCCGCCGGATTGCCGGGTGAGCCCGGCGCGCCGCTGCCGTCCCGTCGGACCACGGGTCGGCAGTACGCGGGAGGTGACGGGCCGGAGGGTCCCACCCCGTAGGGGCCGGCGGGTGGCATCGCCTCGGGGACACCCGACGCGGGAAGTCCGGCGGGATCGGGGAGGGAGCCGTCGCCTGGGGCTGCTCCCCTGCTCATACGAGAGGCTCGGGGCCGGCCCGCCCCGCTCCACGCTCATTCCGTGGTCCGGTTCCAGGGAGTGGTGCCGGTGGCCCTCCACCGCGTGCGGGTCGTCGGCCGGAGCGCGCGGGCCGAGGCTGTAGAGGCGGTAGCCCAGGCGGCCCGGCTCATACACCACCGGTGCGCCGGTGTACGGGTTCGGCCGTGTCGCCCGGGCGGAGCGCGTCCAGGGAGGCCGACAGCCGGCCATGCTCCCGACGATAGCGGAGGATCACCGCGTGGCAGGCGAGCGGGCGAAAGCGGACTAGGTCGGCGGTGAAACCATCGGCTTCTTGCTACACGTGCGGCGCCAGGTAAGTCAGCACGGAAGCGCCGGGCGCGCAGGGGGCGGAAGCTCCACGAACCGCCCGCTCCAGACCGGTTTTCGCGCCTCCCGAATCCCTTCGGTATAGAAGCGGTCCAGTCCCTGCGCGCCGGCTTCGAAGAGCCCATCCAGGCCGCCCGGTGACGCTTCGATGCCGCCCCTTCGGCCGGTGGAGCAGCCCTGCTACGCCGCGCCGCTACCGGCGCTCCGGGTGCAGGTGGAACCGCTCCTGCTGGTGGCGCATCTCTTCCTCGTACGGCTCGGCGTGCACCACCGCGTCCATGTTCGGCAGCGCCTCGCGAATCGCGCCCTCCACCTCCTCGCTCACCTGGTGCGCCTCCGGAAAGGTGAGCGCGTCGTCCAGGAGGATGTGGACGTCCATATGGCGGTGTGCGCCGGCCTTGCGGGAGCGCAGCCGGTGGTATCCCAGCACCCTCGGGTCCGCGTCCAGGACTCGCCGCACCTCCGCCTCTACCGGCGCGGGGAGGCTCTC
>CAYQDT010000271.1:0-5790 GCA_964416225.1 uncultured bacterium | reverse complement strand
ATACACGGCTCCGGCGGCCCATCGGCCGTCCGGCGCGAAGGCAGGACCCCTCGCACGCAGCGAGTCGGCCCGGTACGGGGTGTACCTGTTGCAGTCGCGCATCGGCTCCATGCAGACGAAGTCGTATCCCGTTCGGTTTGAGGGGAAGCGCGCGGTTCGCATGGACGCTACCACGGACGTGAAGGTCACGGCCCTCGGCGGGACCGTGGAGCAGTCGATGTCTCTGTCGGAGTGGCTGGACGCCCAGGGCCATCCGCTGTTCAGCAAGGTCGAGATGACCTCGCTCGGGCGCACCACGCGGATCGACGCGCGGTACTTCCCGCGCCAGGTGGTCTGCAGCCTGGACGCCGGCGGCCAGAAATCGAGCAAGACGGTACCGATCCCGGCCGGCGTATCGCTGGCGTCGGATCCCACCGTGACGGGCACCACGGGCAATGCCGCGCCGAAGGTCGGGAAGAAAGAAACCCTGTACTTCTTCGAGCCGGTGACGCTGACAATCCAGAAGGTGCAGCTCGAGGTCGTCAAGACGGAGAAGCGGAGCGTCGGCGGAAAGCAAGTCCAAACCTTCCTGATCCGATCCAGGAACTCCTACACGGGCGGCTCGCAGACCTGGGTCGACGGCCGCGGAGAGCTGCTGGAAGATAACAACCCGATCGGGATCCGGCTGGTTCGGGAGGACGTGGACGCCGGCGCGACGGCCGCTTACGTCCCGCCGAAAGACTTTGCCGTGGAGACTTCCGTCAGGACCGCGGTGAGCCTCCCGGAGCCGCGAAAGACCGGCTACCTGAAGCTGAAGGTCAGCGGAATTCCGGATGAGACCCTGATCCTTTCGGACGCGCGGCAGCGGGTGCTGAACCGGGAGAAGGTCGGCGAAACCTGGAGCGCAACGTACGAGATCCAGTCGCGAGAGCTGCCCCAGCAGTCACTCCCGCTCGCAGCGCCCGGAGCGACGGGGGACGGGCTGGGCGACGCCCCCTACCTCGGCACCACGAACGCCTCGATCCGCAAGGTGGCACGGGAGCTGGCGGAAGGCGCTCCGGACCGGGCGGCGGTGGCCCGGCGGGTGCGGGCGTGGGTGAAGGGACACATGGAGAAGCCGACCAACGTCGGCACGCCGCGCAGCGCCGTTGAGATCCTGAGTAGCAAAGACGGCGTCTGTCGCGACTACGCGACCCTCTATGCCGCGATCGCGCGCGCCGCGGGTGTCCCGACGCGAATTTGCAGCGGAATGGTCTTCTTCGGCGAAGGCTTCTTCTACCACGCGTGGGTGGAAGCGAAGCTCACCGACGGCGTGGACGGGTGGTACGCGTTCGACCCCACCCTCAACGATGATTTCGTGGACGCCACGCACGTGAAGTTCGCGCAGGGGGACCCACTGCAGATGTATACCGCGGTCCGCGTGGTCGGTCATATTCAGGCCGTGATCCAGGAGTTCCACTAGCGCCCGGCGCGCAGCAAGGTCCGTGGATCCCGTCCGTCCGGCGCCGCGTGCTGCGGAGACGGGCACGGACCGCCGTGCGGCACCGGTGCTCGTGGTGGCCATCGCCCCAGGCACGATCGCTGGCTGCCATGCAATTCACGCAGGAAAAACAAAGTCGCCAGCGAATGTCGAGGTAGCCGTGCCTCTTGCTTTGACGTAAGATTCGCATGACTCCCGACAACTCTCACCCCTCGTCGCCGCGGTTGGCCTTGCATCAGCCGGCTTGCCGCTGCTCGGGTCGCTAACTCCTCACGGGACGCGAGCTGATCGACGGGGGATCGACGATCCGAGTCCGGACAGGTGCAGGCCGGGGCGGATCGGCCGGACGGGAACGGAGCGGAAGTCCACAACGGGCGTGCGGGGCACCTGGCAAGCGCCTCCCGCCGGGAAAATGCTATGGCAGTTGTTCGAGGTGTTCTCCTACTGGTTCTCGTCTGCATCGGTGTCACGCTGGGCTTCGCGCTCGGCGGGTGGTACATCAACATCCCGTCGATTCGCCTGCTGCTCGGCGAGAAGCCCGCGGTGCTCTGGGCGAGCCAGCTCGGGTTCGCGACGATCGGGCTGCTGGGCGGCTGGCTCGCGTACACCAAGGTAAGCGCGTTCATCTCCCACCTGGCGGACAACCTGCGTGAGATGCCCGCGAATGACAAGATCGCGCTCTGCTTCGGCGCCATCATCGGGCTGATGCTCACGTTCCTCCTCTCGCCCGTCCTCTCCGGCTACGGCGAGCCGCTCCATACGATGCTGGAGCTGGCGATGGCGTTCATTATGGTGTTCCTCACCACTCAGGGCGCCATGAGCATGCGTGAGGAGCTGCGGAAGCTGCTGCCGCCGTACGGAGCGGTGGTCCAGGAGGAAAAGCCGGGGCTGGAGCACGCCAAGATCCTGGATACGAACATCATCATCGACGGGCGGATTGCCGATATCTGCCGGACCGGCTTCCTCGAGGGGCCGATCTACGTTCCCGGCTTCGTTCTGGATGAGCTGCAGTTGATTGCGGATTCGGGTGACGCGCTGAAGCGGGCGCGCGGCCGGCGGGGCCTCGACATTCTGAACTCGATGCAGAAGGAGTTCGACCTCGTCGTCCGGACGTTCGATCATATGATCGCGAAATACGAGCGGGAGCCCGTGGACAGCAAGCTGGTGCGCCTCTCCAAGGAGATGGATGCCACCGTCGTCACGAATGACTTCAACCTGAACAAAGTGGCGGAGCTGCAGGGCGTCCGCGTGCTGAACGTCAACGAGCTCGCCAGCGCGCTGAAGCCGGTGGTGCTGCCCGGAGAGCTGATGCACGTCCATATCATCAAGGAAGGCAAGGAGCCGGGCCAGGGAGTCGCCTACCTGGACGACGGGACCATGGTGGTGGTGGAGAACGCGCGCCGGTTTGTCGGAGAGCACGTGGACGTGGTGGTTGCCAGCGTGCTGCAAACGGTGCAGGGCAAGATGATCTTTACGAACATGAAGGAACAGGCGGACGAAGAAGAAGAGCTGATGGACCGAAATCTGCGCAGCTACTACCGGGACCGGAACCCGCGCCGGGGGCCCCGGAGCCATTGATGGTCACGGCGGTGGTGGCGGCCGCGGGCCGCGGTCGGCGGTTCGGCGCGCCCGAGAACAAGATCTTCGCGCCGCTGGCCGGAAAGACGGTGCTGGATCACGCGCTCGCCGCACTGAGCGCCTGCCGTGAAATCGACTATCTCGTCATCGTAACCGGCGCCGAGGATTTGGGGCGGGTCCGCCGGATCGCGGTGTCGTTCCCCAAGGTCCACGCAGTCTGCGAAGGCGGCGCGGAGCGGTACGAGAGCGTCATCAACGCTCTCCACGCGGTTCCACCGGGAACCGATCTGGTGGCGGTGCACGACGGGGCGCGCCCGCTGGTCTCCCCCACGCTCATTTCGGCGGTGGTGCGGGCGGCACGTGAAAGCGGAGCGGCCCTTCCCGCCACGCCCGTGTCGGACACGGTCAAGCGCTCGCCGGACGGGCGGTCGACACTCGAGACGGTCGACCGCCGCGAGCTGTATGCCGTGCAGACGCCGCAGGTCTTTCGCCTGGACCTGCTGCTGGAAGCGTATTCCCGGGCGCACACCGAGCACTTCACCGGCACGGACGACGCCAGTTATGTCGAGAGAATGGGACATCCCGTCTCACTGGTCCCGGGCGAGCGAAACAACCTGAAGATCACGGTGGCAGAGGATTTGCGCATGGCGGAGGGCATCATGGCGGGCGGCGCGGCTGTCCGCACCGGGTTCGGGTACGACGTCCACCAGCTCGTACCCAACCGACCCCTGGTGCTGGGCGGCGTAGACCTCGAGCATCCGGCCGGCGTTGGCCTGGACGGCCACTCCGACGCGGACGTGCTGCTCCACGCCATTGCGGACGCCCTCCTCGGTGCGGTGGCTCTGGGTGATATCGGCGAGCACTTCCCGAACACGGATCCGCGCTACGCGGGCGTGAGCAGCCTGGTCCTGCTGCGGGCAGTCGCGGAGAAGGTGCGCGAGCGGGGGTACGAGGTCGTGAATGTGGATGCGATGCTCCTGGCTGAGCGGCCGAAGATTCGTCCGCACGTCGATCGGATGCGCGCGAACATCGCCGGCGCGCTCGGCGTCGATCCGGACGCCGTGAGCGTCAAGGCGACCACCAACGAGCGCCTCGGTTTCGAGGGACGGGAGGAAGGAATGGCCGCGCACGCAGTCGCAACTGTCCGGCGTCCTACTCCGTAACCCCATCCACTCACAACCGTTTGTAGGAGTGGAGGCCCATCGATGCCGCCGTCACTCCTCGATCCGCAGAACCTGGTCTTCCTCGCTCCGTTCGCCGCGGGGCTGCTCCTGGCGCTCCTGTCGCTGGCCGGCGGCTCCCACGGGAGCCACGGTCACGCCGCCCACGGCCATGGCGGCCATTCGGGCGGTGGCCATTCGGGCGGTGCGCAAGCCGCGCATGCGCACGCTGCCCCGGCGCACGCTGGCGCCCATCCGGCACAGGCCGGCTCCTCACAGTCGGCGCAGCGCGGGCCGGTCCGTGCTCCCATCCGGGACGCAACGAGTTCCTCCGGCTCCCGCGGAAGCCTCTTCCTCACGGTGACCGGCCTCGACCAGGCCCCCTTACCGCTGCTGCTCTGGACATTCCTGATCGGGTGGGGCTTCGCCGGATTCTGGGTGCGGTATCTTCTCCACGCCACGGTCGACGCCGCGCTGCCGGTCGCCGGCATCGGCGGCCTCCTGATCGCCCGGGCCGCAGCCGCGCTGGCCTCCCGGCTCATCCCCCCGGACACCACCTCCGCCATGTCGCGCGAGCAGCTCCTGGGAAGCACCGGACACGTCGTTTATCCGGTGTCCAACGCCGCGGGTCGGGTGCACGTCTACGACCAGTTCGGGACGCTCCACGAGGAGACGTGCCGGCTGGAGACGGGCGAGACGCCGATCGAGAAAGGCTGCGAAGTTCTCCTCATCGACTACGATGATCGGCGCCGGCTGTTCCTCGTGGCGCGGGTGGGCGCTCTGCCCGCAACCGCGGCCGAGCGCCCACGTTCCACTTCATGACGCGCACCGTATTGCGCGGACCGGGTCGCAATCCGGCCGGAACGCCGGTTTCCGGAGAGAAGAGAGAAGAACGATGCCTGTTTTGATTTGCCTGATTGGGCTCGCCTTTATGGTCGGGCCATTCTTCGTGCCGGGGCTGCCCCCGTTCGGGCGCCTGGCCGTGGCGGCGCTCGGGCTCGTCATCCTGCTGCTGGGGTTGGTGATGCTGGCCATCAGCAACCTCTACCGGAAAACGAGCGCGGACCAGGCCTTCGTCCGAACCGGACTGCAGGGCGCCCGGGTGTATCTGGACAGCGGCACCATCGTGCTGCCGGTGGTCCACCGGCTCACCGAGGTGAACCTCAAAACGATGAAGCTGGGCGTGAACCCCAAGGGGGGCAACGCCCTGATCACCCGCGACAATCTGCGGGCGGACGTGCTGGCGCAGTTCTACATCCGCGTGCAGGCGGACCACGAGCACATCCTGAACGCCGCGCGGTCCCTGGGCCAGAACTCGGTCAACGCGGAGACGGTCGAGGCGCTGGTCAGCGAAAAGCTGGTCTCCGCGCTCCGCGCCATCGCTTCGCAGATGGACTTGTTCGAGATCCACACCAAGCGGGACGAGTTCGCGGAGCGCGTCAAGGAGCACGTCCGCACGGACCTCGAGGCGAACGGCCTGCTCCTGGAGTCGGTGACCATCTCCGAGCTCGACCAGACGAATCCGAGCGAGCTCTCGGACAACAACGTCTTCGACGCGCAGGGCAAGCGCAAGATCACGGAGATCACCGCCGC
>CAYQDT010000270.1:0-5795 GCA_964416225.1 uncultured bacterium | reverse complement strand
GCGTTAGCACCGCCGCGAGCGAGACGGCGGTGTGGTTGTTGGCATTGCTGAAATCCGGCTTGATCGTGGTCAGGTAGCGAACGTTGTAGCCGAAGTGGGTTGTTACCTTGCCGATCCCGTCCAGGGGCGGGAGAGGACTGCTGGGGCAGTGCCAGACCGCCTTGTTCTTGACGTACGGATCCGTCAGGTCGTGCCAGACGACGAAATTGGGGCCTCCCGTCGAATATGCCGCCAGCGGCAGCTGCTCGTCATAGTCCTGCGTGTACAGCAGGATCCCGGTCCCCAGGTTCTTCATGTTGCTCAGGCACTGCGTCTTGCGGGCGCTTTCACGGGCCTGCGCGAAGACGGGGAAGAGGATGGCGGCCAGGATGGCAATAATGGCGATCACCACAAGCAGCTCGATGAGGGTGAACGCCCGAGCCGGTACCCGGCGGGAGCCAAAGCGACGACGAAGGATTGAGTGCTGCGGCATTTCGGATCACAAAGCGGCCAGAAGAGGGAAGCGGCCCATGCCCTATTTTACTGAACCGGGCGAGGAACCATCCGCCCCTACGTGTCGCGACCATGTAGAGTTTTGGCGGCGGTAGACCCTCGAGCGCGGCGCGTCCGCTGCGAGTTGCGGCGTGACACCAGGAAATGCCGGGGTAGGGGAGGCCGCGGGAAGCCGGCACGGTGCCAGTCGCTGCCCGCGTGAGGGAGCATCTCGCGGGATCAAAGCTCGGAGGTTGGGAGGGGCAGAAACAACTGGAGCCCGGCTCCTCGAGGGAAGCCGGGCTCCAGCTTTGCTCCAAGTGGAGGCGCCGGGAGTTGAACCCGGGTCCAAAGGGAGGCGAACAGACTACTACGAGCGTATCCGGTGATTTAATCTCGCGCCTGGTCCCCCACCAGCAGGGTCCCGATTCGGCGCCAGCCCGCGAATAATGAGACGGCCCGCGGGCGAAGCCGGCTCATTTGCCAGGTTTTTCGACGTCCTACGCAGCGCTCCTGGCGGGCTCTGATCGGACGGGCAGCCTAATTAGGCCGCCAGCGCGTAACTGTTGTTCGCGTTTGTGTTTTTGCCGCTTTTTACGAGGCCAACGGCGCCTCGGCTCGCAATCTAGTCCGCGAATCCGCTCTGTCGACACCCATCGCCCCCGGATCGGGGTGATGCCCCATGGTACCCGACCTTCGCGTGAAAGTCAACGTTTTCCGCTGTCACGCAGGGCGAGGCCGGTCGGTCTCCCCCTGCGATTGAATACCCACCTTAGCGGACCCGCCAAGCCTGGAGAGGTTCCATGAGTGATCCACAAATCCACATCCCGGGAAGCCTCTCGCTGGAGCACGGCCTGGAGCGAGAATGGCTGGACACGAATGACCTGGGCGGCTGGGCCTCCACCACGATGATCGGCTGCAACACGCGGCGTTACCACGGGCTGCTGGTCGCCGCGCTGCGGCCGCCCGTGGAGCGGAGCGTCCTCTGGTCCCATAGCGACGAGGAGCTCCGCTGGGCGGGCGGCTCCATTCCCCTGTCCACCAATCTCTACTCCGGAGCGGTCCATCCGCGCGGTTTCGAGCACCAGGACTCGTTTTCGCTGTTGCCATTCCCCACCACAACCTTCGCGGAGGGGGAGGCGCGCGTGGAGCGTCGCACCTGGATGGAGGCCGGGCGGAACACCACGTGCGTGGTGTACGAGAATCGGGGGGCCGAGCGGCTGACACTGTCGGTGCGCCCCCTGCTGGCCTTTCGAGACTACCACGCCCTGGGTCACGCCAATGACTCAGTCCGGTTTACCCTGGAGGAATCGGGAGGGCGGATCGCGCTCCAGCCGTACGCCTCGATGCCCCGCCTCTACTTCCATCACAATGCGGCACGGGTGATCGACAGCCCGCTCTGGTATTACCGTTTTGAGTATCCGTGTGAGCGAGACCGGGGCCTGGATTGGGAAGAGGATCTTTTTGCCGCGTTCACGCTGGAATGGGAGCTCAACCCCGGCGACCGCGCTCGGCTCGGCGCGACAATCCACGAGGGCGCGCTTGATATCGATGCCTCGGAGGCGCGGGAGCGGGAGCGACGCCGGATCCGGGGAGGCGGGGGAAGTGGGGAAGACGGCCGCGTCGTCCTGCTGCGGCGAACTGCCGCCTCCTTTCTCGTGGAGCGGGAACCGGCCGGGAAGACAGTCATCGCGGGATACCACTGGTTCACGGACTGGGGCCGGGATACGATGATCGCGCTGCCCGGACTGTGCCTGCAGGACGGAGACGGCGCCATCGCCCGGGAGATCCTGCTTCAGTTCGCCGCCTATCTGGACGGCGGGATGATTCCCAACCGCTTTCCCGACGGGAGCCAGCCTCCGGAATACAACACCGTGGATGCGTCGCTCTGGTTCGTCCACGCCATCCACGCCTACATCGCGCGGTTCGACGACCGTGAGCTGCTGCACGCGACGCTCTTTCCGGCAGTGCAAGCGGTCATCGACGGCTACCGGCGCGGCACCCGGTACGGGATCCGGGTTGACGCGGATGGTCTGGTGGCGGCGGGGGAGCCGGGGGTGCAGCTGACCTGGATGGATGCGAAAGTGGGCGACTTTGTGGTCACGCCGCGCATCGGAAAGCCCGTGGAGATCAACGCGCTTTGGTACCACGCGCTCCGGTGCGCGGCGGAGCTGGCTGTTAAGCTGGGCCGGGACGGGAGCGAGTACGGCCATGAAGCGGAGCGGGTTCGGGTCGCCTTCAACAACGGGTTCTGGAACGAGGACACCGGCTGTCTCTACGACGTGCTGGCGGACGATGGTCCGGACGGGAAGGTGCGTCCCAACCAGCTCCTGGCCGTGAGCCTCCGCGGGGACCTCCTTTCCAGCGACCGCGCCGCGGCGGTCCTGGCGGCCGTGGAGCGTGACTTGCTCACACCGGTCGGCCTGCGTTCCCTCACCCCCCGAGATCCGGACTACCGGCAGCACTACCGGGGAGATCCATGGCAGCGGGACACCGCCTACCACCAGGGAACGGTCTGGGCCTGGCTGATCGGTCCGTTTGTGGACGCGCTGGTCCGGGTGCACGGTCTGACCGAACAGACCCGGCTGCGGATCCGGCAGGTGCTCGAGCCGCTCCTCGCGCATACGGCGGAGGCGGGGCTCGGCAGCATCTCGGAGATCTTCGACGCGGACCCGCCCCACACGCCGCGCGGCTGCATCTCCCAGGCGTGGAGCGTGGCGGAGGTGCTCCGGGTCTATCGGCAATACCTTTCCAACGAAATCTAAACCTTTTCTTCACGATGAGAGGTAACCGAAATTGGCGTCCGCCGCGTCTACTGCTTGGATACGACAAGCAGCTCAATTGAGGTGATCCCGGCGCGGTGCTCCCGCCCGGGACCTTTTTTTCCGTCGGCGGAGTGACGGCTCGAGCCCTCCCACGGCGGCTTGCCCGGTAGCGGTAGCCCGCCGTTTCCCGGAGGCCAGGCAAACAGCAGTTGACGACCGGCCGGAAGTATGCAACACTCAATCCGGATGGACGGATGAAACGCCCCTTCCACGCGCCCATCCCGTCTCCCGGCAGGAGTACCGTGTCGCCATGCGTATCCGCGACTGTTTCACCACGGATCGGCCCGTCTTCTCGTTCGAGTTCTTTCCGCCCAAGACCGCGGACGGGGTGAAGAGCCTCTACCGAACGATCGAGGAGCTGCAGCCGCTCAACCCGTCCTTCGTCTCAGTTACGTATGGGGCGGGCGGAAGCACGCGAGAGATGACGGTCGAACTGGTGACCCGCATCAAGCGGGAGCTGGGCCTGGAAGCCATGGCGCACCTCACCTGCGTGGGGCACTCCTCCGATGAGCTCGGCGCCGTCCTGGACCGCCTTCAGGAAGGCGGGATCGAAAACGTACTGGCCCTGCGCGGGGACCCGCCGAAGGGGGAAACGCAGTTCGTCAAGCCGGAGCGTGGCTTCGGATACGCGCAGGAGCTGGTGCGCTTCATCCGCGGGAAGTACGGCTTCTGTCTCGGCGGCGCGTGCTATCCGGAACGGCATCCGGAAAGTCCGGACGCGGACGCGGATCTTCAGCGGCTCAAGGAGAAGGTGGACAGCGGGGTGGACTTCCTCGTCACCCAGCTTTTCTTCGACCCCGCCGACTACATCCGCTTCGTCGCGCGAGCGCGGGCGATCGGCATCGAAGCGCCCATTGTTCCCGGCATCATGCCCATCACAAACGTCTCCCAGATCGAGCGCATCACTTCGCTCTGCGGCGCCGTCATCCCCGAGGCGCTCCGGGCGCGCCTCAACGCCAGCCGCGATGATGAGCAGGCCGTCATTCGCGTCGGCATCGAGTGGGCAACCGATCAGTGCCGGGCGCTGCTCGCGGGCGGAGCACCCGGCATCCATTTCTACACGCTCAATCGCTCCCTTTCCACCCGGATGGTGTACCTGAACCTGCAGTAGGTCCGGGGCCACCCACTGCCGGCTCCGGACCGTCCATTCGGGCGTGTCACCCCCTCCGGCCCCCGGCCACCCCGGGCCCGCATTGCGCGGCGCACGGAGCCCCTCGCGCACGCCCTTATCATTTCTTGAAGAATCTCCTATAATCAGACTAATAGTTTCGTGCAATTTTTCACATGCCACGTCCTGCTCCGCGGGCGCGTCCGATAGCTCAGGCATGCCGCGGCCTTCGAGAACGGTGGAGTGCCGGCTTTCGTAGACTGAGTCGAATGCCGGTGCCGGCGTCTCCCGAAGGTGGCAGGAAGAGAACTTGAATGACGACGCTGACTTTAGGTGGGCTCGCTCGCCGCGCCAACGAAAAACCGGTTCAGGAGGCGCTGCCGGAGCGTTACTTCGAGTTACGGGACGAGGAGCTGGCCGCCCGTATTGCGGATGCCCGCCGCTTGCTCGGCGAGCGGCTGGTGATCCTCGGCCACCATTACCAGCGGGACGAGATCATTCGCTGGGCGGACTATACGGGCGATTCGTTCAAGCTCTCCCAGTACGGTGCCAGCCGCCGGGACGCCCAATACATCGTTTTCTGTGGCGTCCACTTCATGGCGGAGAGCGCGGACATCCTGAGTGCGGAGCACCAGCAGGTAATCCTGCCGAACATGACCGCCGGCTGCTCGATGGCGGATATGGCGGACATCCACCAGGTTGAGGATTGCTGGGCGCAGCTCTCGCGCCTCACCAGCGAGAAGATCATCCCCATCACCTATATGAACTCCGCCGCGAACCTGAAGGCGTTTGTGGGGGAGCGGGACGGCGCCGTCTGCACCTCCTCGAACGCGCGGACGGTGCTCCAGTGGGCCTTCGAGCGTGGTGAGAAGGTGTTGTTCTTTCCGGACCAGCACCTAGGACGCAATACGGCGCTCCGGATGGGGATCCCGGCGGAGGAGATGGCTGTGTGGGACCCCTGGGCGCTCGCCGGCGGGTCCGCGGCGGACGAGTTCCGGAACGCCCGGGTGATCCTCTGGAAGGGTCATTGCTCCGTGCACGGCCGGTTCACCGTGGACCAGATTGCGGACGCGCGGAAGCAGCATCCGGGGGTGCGGGTCATCGTCCATCCGGAATGCACCCGGCAGGTCGTGGATGCCGCAGATGACTTCGGCTCCACGGAAAAGATCATCCAGGTAATCGAGGCGGCTCCAGCTGGCTCCCGGTGGGCGATCGGCACCGAGATCAACCTGGTCAATCGCCTCGCGCGGCAGCACCCGGACAAACTGATCTTCTGCCTGGACCCGGTAGTCTGCCCGTGCAGCACGATGTACCGGATCCACCCCTCCTACCTGCTCTTGGTGCTGGACAACCTGATCGACGGCCAGGTGTAGAACCGCATCACCGTGCCG
>CAYQDT010000269.1:0-5796 GCA_964416225.1 uncultured bacterium | reverse complement strand
CTGACGGCCGGGGGCCGAGCCCTCTCCTCGATCGGCGCCTTATCCCTTCCATCCCTTCCATCCCTTCCATCCCTCCGCGGCCGCGCCGGCGGGCGCTTTTCCGTGGCCGCTCCCGAAGCTCCTATCTCGCCGCTTCTCCGTCCGCTGATCGGACGGCCACACGCGGGCTGAGACGCTGCGCTCAGGGCCGGATTTTCGTGTTAAACCTAGTGAAACCGCCGCTCCAACATGCGGCGGCGCAGCCCAGCCCGACCGCCTACCGGCGCGGCTCCGCTTTCTCAGCCGGATCTCAATGCCGCGGCCGGCAGTAAGGACGCATATGACCGCCCTCGCAGCCCCTCCCGTTTGGGACCTCTCCGATCTCTACTCGGGCCTGGATGACCCGCGTCTTCAATCGGACCTGGACCGGGTGCGAGAGCAGGCGCGGGCGTTCGAGGAGGCGTACCGGGGCAAGATCGCCGCGCCGGAGTGCACGCCGGCCACGCTCCGGGCCGCACTCGACGAGTACGACCGGCTCAATCGGGAGCGGGCGAGACCGATCGCGTACGCGGGCCTCCAGTTCAGCGCCAACACGGCCGATCCCGCGCGCGGAGCGCTGCTTCAACGGATGCAGGTGGAAAACACCGGTATCTCGACCCACCTGATCTTCTTCGACCTGGAGATCGGCCGGATCCCGGATGCCACCTTCGCCGCCATCATCGGCGATCCGCAGTTGGCGCCGTACCGGCATTACCTGGAGCACGAGAGGGAAGCGGCGAAGCACCACCTTTCCGAGCCGGAGGAAAAGCTCGCCGAGGAACTGGGCAACACGGGCGTCCGCGCGTTCAACCGGCTCTTCTCCGAGGTCACCTCCCGCGCCACGTTCCGAGTGACGATCGACGGGCAGGTGCGCGAGATGAATCAGAGCCAGACGCTCGCGCTGCTCTATGACAGTAACCGCGAGAAGCGAGCGGCCGCGGCGGCGGCCATGACGGAGACCTTTCGCGGGCAGGCCCACGTCTGCACGTTCATCTACAACAACCTGCTTCAAGAAAAGGCAACCGTCGACCGGCTCCGCCACTACGACTATCCGGAGCAGGCCCGGCACGAGGCGAACGAGCTCTCGCCCGAAGTCGTCCGGAACGTTGTCGAGGTCGCGGCGGAGAACTACGGGCTGGTGGCGGAGTACTACCGCCTCAAGCAGCGTCTCCTCGGCCTGGACCAGCTCACGCACGTCGATCGGTACGCGCCGATCGGCGACCTGGCCAGCGAGATCCCGTGGAGCGACGCGCAACGGATCGTCCTCGAATCGTTCGGCGAATTCACGCCCCGGATGCGGGAGTTGATCGAGCCGTTCTTCACCCGGAGCTGGATCGATGCCGAGCTGCGGGACGGCAAGCGCGGCGGAGCGTTCTGCAGCTACATCACGCCGGACCTCCACCCGTACGTCTTCATGAACTACACCAACAAGGCGCGCGACGTCATGACGCTCGCCCATGAGCTGGGGCACGCGCTCCACGGGGTGCTCGCCGGCCGGAACAACTTCCTCAGCTTCTTCCCGTCCCTGCCACTAGCGGAGACGGCGAGCGTCTTCGGGGAGATGCTGGTGTTCGAGAAGCTCCAGGCGGAGCTCGCGGATCCGAGGGAGCGGCTCGCGCTGCTGTGCGGCAAGATCGAAGACACCTTCGCCACCGTCTTTCGCCAGGCCACCATGTACCGGTTCGAGCTGGCCGCGCACCGCGCCCGCCGGGAAGTGGGCGAGCTGACCACCGAGCGATACAACACGCTCTGGCAAAGCACGATGCAGGAGATGTTCGGGGACGCCCTGATCCTGGGCGAGGAGCACGCGTACTGGTGGCTCTACATCCCGCACATTTTCAGCACCCCCTTCTACGTGTACGCCTATGCCTTCGGCGAGCTGCTGGTCCTCGCCCTCTACGCGCGGTACAAGCAGGAAGGCGCGGGGTTCATTGACCGCTACCTTGAATTCCTGGCCGCGGGGGGCTCCCGCAAGCCGGCGGACATGCTGGGCGACATGGGAATCGACATCTCCCGGAAGGATTTCTGGCAGGGCGGCGCGGACCTGATCCGCGGGATGGTGGAGCAGGCGAAGGCACTGGCCGCGGAGTTGTAGCCCCGGTGGCGCGCCCTGCGCTCCGGCGCAGCCGGGCTCCGTCCGTTGCCCGATCTTCCGGATGTCCGGACGGCCTGACGCCGGCTGGACCGAGACCACCCCGACCATGCAGCCCTTTAACGGATTGGACCTCCACCTCGGCAACGTGTACCGGCTCTCCGACGCGCGGACCCGCAGCATCAGCGCGGAGAATCCCACCGGCGGGAAGGGGATGGGTGCACGCGCCACGGAAGGCACCGGCTCCGTGCCGGCGCGCGAGCTGGGGCAGGGCTGGAAGGTGTCGCCGAGCATCGACATCGCCCCGCGCCAGACGGTGACTCTCGCGCAGATCGAGGGCCCCGGCGCCATCCAGCAGATCTGGAACACCGTCCACCCGCAGTGGTGGCGGTCCCTGATCCTGCGGATGTACTGGGACGGCGAGGAGAGCCCCTCCGTGGAGACGCCGCTCGGCGACTTCTTCTGCAACGGCTGGTGCCAGCGCTGCAACGTGAGCTCGCTCCCGATCGCCGTCAATCCGGCCGGCGGGTTCAACAGCTATTGGCATATGCCGTTCCGCGGCTCCGCGAGAATCACCCTGGAAAACCTCGCGGACGACCCGATCAACGGCTACTACTACCAGATCAACTACACGCTGACGTCCGTTCCGGAGGACGCCGCGTATTTTCACGCCCAATGGCGGCGCAGCAACCCGCTGCGGTACCGGGACGTCCACACCATCCTCGATGAGGTGCGGGGCCGGGGACAGTATGTGGGAACCTACCTCGCCTGGGGCGTGAACAACAACGGCTGGTGGGGCGAGGGGGAAGTCAAGTTCTACCTGGACGGCGACGCGGAGTTCCCCACCATCTGCGGCACGGGCACCGAGGACTACTTCGGCGGGGCCTGGAACTTTGAGCACCCGCGCGGCGAATATGGAGTATTCAGCACGCCGTACCTCGGGCTGCCCCAGGTGATCAAGCCGGACGGTCTCTACCAGGCGCAGCAGCGGTTCGGAATGTATCGCTGGCACGTGATGGACCCGATCCGTTTCGAGGAAGACCTCCGCGTCACGATTCAGGCTCTCGGCTGGCGCGTGAAGCAGAACGGTCAGCCCCGCTACCTGCCGCTCCAGGATGACATTGCGAGCGTGGGGTACTGGTACCAGGCGGAGCCGCACACGCCGTTCCCGGCGCTTCCGGAGCGGAACTTCATCGAGGTGATCTGACGCCGGATGCCGCTGCCGGCGCCGCGCCCCACGCCTTATCCGCTGCGGACCCACGCGCACCCACGGCCGGAGCGCGTCCGGACGCTACGGCGTGCGCGCCTTCCGCGCCGAGCTGCCGTTTCGCGTCAGCCGTACTTCCCCGGCAAGCTCCCGGTCCAGCCGAAACGGCATCAGGCAGAAATCCCAGCTCTGCGCGTCAAAGTCGAAGCGCCATGGGGTCCGGTCCGGATAGTGACGGAGCAGCTCGCGGTTTCGCGGACCGCGGTCGAGCGCGAAGAGCACCTGCTGCTCGTCAGGCCACGGGGTGTTCGCCCAGAGGCCGGAGTAGACACTCGCGGTGTATCCCTGCCAATCCACCCACGGGGGGTGGACCCGCTTGTGATGATGGCGGGGGCTGCAGATTGCGGCATCCAGGCTGGCCTCCAGCCACGCTCCGCGCGTGGAGCGGGGGTACGCCGCCGCCTCATCCAGCATCCGGTCCAGCCACCGTTCATCCAGCCGCTCGACCGCACCCTGGGCAACACGCCGGCTCACGCCCATCTCCACCATGTCCAGCACGCGCGCGTGCGCGTAGTCACGGATGAAGATAATGGACTTCCCAAGACGCATATCGCGGGCGGAGTCCACGAGCGTTCGGTTGGTGCCCCAGAAGCTGTTCCCGTACCACTGGAACAACACGGGCAAGTTGAAGAGCAGCCCCGCGGCCGCGCAGAAGGCGGTGGTCTGCGTCGCGAGCTGGACCCCGCGGCGCGGATGGCCGGCCTTCCAGGCACCCCACGCGGCCCCGGCGGCGAAGAGCCCGCGCGCGCTGAGGATGGCGAACGCCGGCATCCCCGCGTAAAGGAACCGCGGGCCGAGGCAGAGATCCTGGTAGAAGTAGGGGAGATACGCGAGCGTCAGCGAAGCGAGCGTCCCCACGAGCACCCGGTCCATCCGCCTCCAGCGCGGCAGGCAGCAGAGCCCCGCCAGCGGCACGAGACAGGGCAGCGGCCATTCGAAGAGGTACTTCGCGGCCCCGTCCCAGTTGGAAAGAAGGTGCTCGAGGCCGATTGCCGGCGTGTGGGGCGGACCCCACTGTGCCTTGCCGAAGCCCCAGCCGGAGTTTCCCCACAGCAACTCGTAGCCGGAGACCAGCGGCGAGCCGGTGGTGGCCCAGTTGAACACGAGGAGCGGCGCCACGCCGATCAACAGGCCAATGCCCACCAGCGGCGCGTAGGGAAGCACGTTCCACGGCCAGCCCGAGCACTCATCCTCGTCCACAGCGCCGGGGCGCGGCCAGAGCACGCCGAGGAGCAGCGGCAAGGCCACGGCGGCCGCATCGAGCGGCCGTGCCGAAGCGGCCAGACCGAGGGCGAGCGCCCCCGCCAGCCACCGCACCGGGTGCAGGTTGCTGCGATCCGAGAGCGCGGGCGCATACAGGTAGAATGCTGCCGCGATGAAGAACAGTGTGGCCCCGTGGTTCATCCGTTCCGCGGACATAAACCAGACGAAGGGTGAAGCCGCGTAGAACAAGGAGGCCGCCAGAGCGACCCGAGCGCCGTAAACCCGCCGCGCCGCGCCGTAGATCAGCAGTCCCGAGAGCGCACCGAGGACCGGGTTCACCAGCCAGGGCACGCCGGCCAGAGAGCCCAGCGCCAGCAGCGCCGCCTGCATGGGCGGGTACTGCGCGAACCATTTCCCCTGGTGCTGGATGAGAAATTCGCTCGAGAAGAACTCGGAGCCGGCCGGGACGGGCGCGAACAGTAGCCCGCGGGCGAAAATCTCCGCCTGGAACTGCTGCGCGATGCTGTCCTGCACGTGCGGGATCCCCCCGAAGCAGCACCAGGCAATGGCGGCCGTCCCCAGCAGCAGCCCTCCGGCGAGTGCCGCCGGCCACGGAAACCGCCGCGGCAGCCGGAGGCGCGCCGGACATGGGAAGCGCCGCAGCACCAGGAGCAGTCCCAGCCCGAAGACCAGTGCGGGAAGCCACTCCCAGAAGATCCCTGCCAGACACCAGGAAAGCCGCCACTGCCCCATGACGACGCCCAGGTGAAACCAGCCCGAGAGCTTGTTCGCGAGGAGGACGTTCGGATCCCCATAGACGCCCATCCACCGGCGCTGGGGGTGTCCCAGGATGATCCAATCCCGGGCGGCCAGCATCAGCAGCGCTACGGCCAGCGCCAGCAGACCGTCACGACGCGGGCGAGCGGACCAAGCAGGGCCGGCTGGGCCGGAGGATGTAGATGGCACAAGCGTCATGGGGCTCAGGGCACGTCCTGGCCGGCAATACCGTTCACGGTGAGTCCGGGATCGGGACGGCCGTTATACGCAGCTTGAACCCGCCCCTGCTGCAGGTACTTCACGTGGTAGTCCGCGAAGAGCTGGTTGTGGGCGCCGATGGTCGGCATCGTGATGTCCGCCGTCTGGGGCGCCTGGTGATTGCTCCAGAACTCCATGACGAGAATCTTCGCAGACGGATACGCCACCGCGGCCTCCGTCT
>CAYQDT010000268.1:0-5803 GCA_964416225.1 uncultured bacterium | reverse complement strand
GCGAGCTGGGCGTCCTTGTTCGGATCCCGCTGCTTCCGGCTGCCTTCCCACTTCTGGACCCGCTCGATCGTGCGGACGGCGTCACCCTCCTCTAGGCGGATCACCCGGACCCCCTCCGTCTGGCGACCGATCTGCCGGATATCATCGACAGTCATCCGGATCACGATCCCCCGGGCGGTGCTGACCAAGAGGCGGTCACCGGGCCGCACCATTTTGAAGTCCGCCACCGGACCGGTCTTCTCCGTGACGCGCATCGTGGTCACGCCCTTACCCCCGCGGTGGTGCGGGGTGTACTCCGCCACCGGAGTGCGCTTCCCGTACCCGTTCCGGCCGACCACCAGCACGTCCTCGCCCTCGCGAGTGATCTCCATGCCGATGACCCGATCGTTCTCGTCCACATTCATCCCGCGGACGCCGCCCGAGTTGCGGCTGGCCACGCGCAGGTTGCTCTCCGGGAACCGGATGGCCTGTCCCTGCTCCGTCACCATCATCACGTGGTCGCTGCCGGTGGTCAGGTGAACCCAGCGCAGGCTATCGCCCGGCTCCAGATCGAAGGCATTGAGGCCGTTGGCGCGTAGGTTCTTGAAATCCGCCAGCGCCGTGCGCTTGACCTCTCCCTTCTCCGTGCCCATTACCAGGTAACCTTCCTGGTCCAGGGAAGCCATCGGCACGGTTGCGGTGATGCGGTCGCCGGGCTCGATGCCGATCAGGTTGATCACCGCCGTGCCCATCGCGGTGCGGCTGGTCTGTGGGACTTCATAGGCCTTCACGCGGTAGACGCGGCCACGATCCGTGAAGAAGAGGATGTGGTGGTGCGTGGTGGCGATGAAGAGGTGTGCGATCTCATCTTCCTCGCGAGAGGTCACGCCGATCACGCCGCGGCCGCCGCGCTTCTGCACCCGGTACGTCTCGGCGCTGACGCGCTTGATGTAGCCGGCGCGGGTGATGGAGATGATCATCTCCTCCTCGGGGATCATGTCCTCATCCCCGATCTGGTCCGCTTCCACCGGCACGATCCGCGTGCGGCGCGCGTCGCCGTGCTTCTTCTTGATTTCCCGCAGGTCTTCCTTGATGAGCGCCAGCACCTGCGCGGGATCGCCGAGGATGCCCCGGAGCCGCTCGATGAGCTGCAGGAGGTCCCGGTATTCCGCTTCCAGCTTGTCTCGCTCCAGGCCGGTGAGGGCGCGGAGCTGCATATCCAGGATGTACTGCGCCTGGATCTGGCTGAACTGGAAGCGCTCCATCAGCGCCTCGCGCGCGACGGTGGGGTTGGAGCTGCTCCGAATCACGCGGATGATCTCTTCGATCACGTCCAGCGCGCGCCGGAGACCTTCCACGATGTGCAGCCGGGCCTCGGCCTTCTCCAGCTCGAACTGGGTGCGCCGGCGAATCACTTCCTGGCGGTGCTTAACGTAGTACTGGAGGCACTGCGGCAGCGCGAGGATGCGTGGAGCACCGTCCACTAGCGCCAGGGTCAGCACGCCGAAGGTGCTGCGCAGTGGCGTGTGCTTCAGGAGGTAGTTGAGCACCTTCTGCGGGTGCGCGTCCCGCCGGAGCTCCACCACGACGCGGATGCCCTCTTTGTTGGTGTAGTCATTGAGCGCGGTGATGCCGTCCACTTTCTTCAGCTTCACCAGCTCGGCAATCTGCTCTTGCAGCCGCTGCTTGTTGACCTGGTACGGCAGCTCCGTGATCACGATGGCATGCTTGCCGCCGTCCATCGGCTCGATGTGCGTCTTCGCCTGCATCACCACACTGCCGCGGCCCGTGGTGAAGGCGGACTTGATGCCCTTCGTCCCGAGGATCAGCCCGTGGGTGGGGAAATCCGGCCCGTGGATCACCTCCATCAGCTCTTCGATGGTGGCCTGCGGGTTGTCGATCAACATGATCGTGGCGTCGCACAGCTCGCCCAGGTTGTGCGGCGGGATGTTGGTCGCCATGCCCACCGCGATGCCGGACGCGCCGTTGGCCAGCAGGTTGGGGAAGCGCGCGGGAAGAACCGTCGGCTCCTGCATCCGCTGGTCGTAGTTGGGGCGAAAATCGACGGTGTTCTTGTCGATATCGGCCAGCATCTCCGTGGCGAGCGGCGTCATCCGGACTTCGGTGTACCGCATGGCCGCCGGCGGGTCGCCGTCGATGCTGCCGAAGTTGCCCTGCTTATCCACCAGCGGGTAGCGGGAGCTGAAGTCCTGCGCCATCCGGACCAGGGTGGGGTAGATGACCGCCTCGCCGTGGGGATGGTAGTTCCCGGAGGTATCGCCGCAGATCTTCGCGGACTTCCGGAACTGCGCTCCGGGGCCGAGGTTCAGGTCGTCCATCGCCTTCAGGATGCGGCGCTGGACCGGCTTCAACCCATCGCGCACGTCCGGAAGGGCGCGCGCCACAATCACCGACATCGAGTAGAGCAGGTACGACTGCTTCATCTCGTCGTCGATATTGATGGGGATTATCTGTTCTTCATTCGCTGCCAAAAGGAGAGCTCCTATCTGGGATCGGCGCCGCCGCTTGAGTGCGGGCTGACCGGGCCGGAGATCCGGCGAGTCCGGTGATCACTGCTCGGGCGGAACTGCACGTCCAAGACTATTTTCGGGTGGTTTCGGACGGAGTTCGCGCTGGAAAACTCGCGCCGGGGACGCACGCCGCAGCGCGCGCAAGAGGGTGCGTGCGAGACCCGAGCGGGCGGGCTCTGGTTATGCCTGATTATAGCGCAAACGTACCCTTTCAGGCAAGTGTTTACGAACGAATGTTTGCTAGTTTGACGGCAGTTTTCAAGTATTCGAACTGCCGGGAAAAGAGGGGCAGAGCTCCGTCCGGGAGGAGTCCCGCCGAACCCCGGCCGAACGGACAGGAGCGGCCGACGTGCCGACATCAATGAGCGGATGGGCCGATGGATCGATCTGGCGGAGACCTGCAACCGGTGCAACTGACAGCCGCCCTGCTGGAGGCATGGGACGGCGCGGCGATCCTCGTGAGCAACGCGGGACGGATCCTGGCCGCCAACCGGCAGGCCGACGCTCTGAATCCCGATCGGGCTTCCCGGTGGCGGGATGTCCCGTACAGCCGCTGGTCGGCGTGGATCGAGGGCACCTTCTCACCGCTGGCCGGTGAGCCGGCCCCGGGCGAGGCGGACGTTCGGTGGCAGCAGCGCCTCCAGCGAGCCGACGCGCCGCGCCGAACCTGGCTCCGGGAGAGTCGCCCGCTGGCTACCGAGGGGGGCGGTCCGCCCGTGCGACTGGAGCTCCTGGCGGAGATCACCGAGTCGCTCCGCGAGGCGGAAGCCCGGAGCCGGCGGGAGGAGCAGCTCCGCAAGGAGCTCCGAACCTGCGAGGCTCAGCTCGACCAGGTCGAGCAGTACAAGATGGAGCTGACCGCAAACGTCACCCATGACCTCCGGACACCGCTGGCCAGCATCAAGGCCTCCGTCTCCGGTCTCCTGGCCGGGGATATCCGCTACGACTCCGCCGAGCTGCGCGAGACGCTCACGCTCATCGAGGAGGAGACGGAGCGCCTCCAGCGCCGGGTTACGAACCTGCTCTCGATGGCGCGAATGGAGTCCGGAGGCGGACTCGCCAGCGCGGACTGGCTGGACATCACCGATGTCATCGCGACGTCCCTGGAGGGCCTGAAGTCCGTCAAGGGCGCCCGGGAGGTGAAGCTGGACTACGAGAGCGACCTGCCGCTGGTCCGGGGGGACTACGACCAGCTCGTGATTGCCATTCGCAATCTCGTGGAGAACGCGTTCCTCTACTCGCCGCCGGACTCACCCATCGAGATCAACGTCCGCACGAGCCTGGGCCAGCTCCGCGTGCGGGTGCGGGATTACGGCTCCGGATTGATGCCGGACGAGTTCGAGCAGATCTTCAACAAGTTCTACCGGGGGCGCTCGGCGCGTCGGATTCCCGGCACGGGGCTCGGCCTCCCGATCTGCCGGGCCATCGCGGAGGCGCATGGCGGCCGTCTCTGGGCGGAGCATGTGCCCGGCGGAGGGGTCGCGTTCGTCCTTTCGCTGCCGCTCTCCGAGGAGGATCCGGAGCTGATTACCGTCGAGCAGTAGGCGGGCGCGGCCCGGATGCGGGCCGCGTCCTCGCGATCGGAACCGTGACGGGCGGAGTCTCACACCGCCAGCGCAGCCGGAGGGCGCGGTTTACCGCTCCAGCGCCGCGCGGTCCCAGTGCCCGAGGTCTGCGCCGGCGTCATAGGTGCTTCGGCAGAACTCCAGCAGCGCGCCCTCCGGGTCGGACGCGCGGCGAACCACGTCATACGGGAGCAGGAACTCGTGGAGGTCCGAGTGGTAGTAAGCGCCCTCCGGCCGGATAACAGTCTCCCGGAATCCGGCGGGCTCCGGTACGGCATAGGCATAGAATGCCGCTTCGTCCACACCGCCGCCGCCCGGCCAGAAGCCCACGCTGATCACCTCATGGCTATAGGCTTCCCGGGTGATCACATCCGCGCCCGGCCGCTCCGGCGCGCGGCGGCCTGAGAAGCGGGTGACCGCGAGATCAAAGCTGCCCCAGAAGAAATGGACCGGGCTGCACTTGCCGAGATAACCGGCCCGGAACTCCTGCAGTACGTTCTCCGTCAGACAGAGAACCCGCCAGAACCGTCCGGCATAGTCCGGGTCGTAAGCGGCGTGCCGGTGGTCAAGCTCGAACGGGATGGGATCCGGCACCTCGCTCGGGGTCGTCCAGATCTTGACCCGGATTCCGAGCGCGGCCAGGGTGGCCGTCAGCTCCTCATAGAAGGCTGAAACCGGCCGTGACAGGAGGGGGATCGCGCGGCGCGCGCCGGCACCGGTCCGTAGGACGACGCTGTGGTCGATGAAGTCGAAATCGATCGAGAACCGGTCGCTCCCGTACGGCATCGCCGAGGTAGTGAGCCCCCGGGCGGTCAGGTAGAGGGCCGAATTCCAGTAGTGATTCTGAAGCGGGGTAAGCGCCAGCCGGATTTTCCCGACCACCTGCGTCAGCATGTGGAGCGTGGCGTAGGTCTCTCGCCACTCGGCAAGTGGCAGCTCCGGCCACGATTTGTCCGCTCCGTCCGAACCGTTCGTGCCAGCCATAGGTCACCTCGACCGTACCCCGCTTCCCGCCGGACAGCTCACTGAGAGTCTACCGCTTCCGGCGTGCCGAGGGGAGCGTAAACGTGGGGTGCACCTCAAAACGAGCACCTGTTTGACAGGGGAGGGGGGCACTTCCGGCGAACGCAAGGGGAATGCACGCGCTCCGACCTGGGATCACGGACGTCACGGAGGCAATCTCACGCGGTACCTGTAACATGAGTTACAGCACGCGCGCAGCCTTCGGGGTCCCGCATCCCGCGGTGCGCCGGCGCCAACCATCGGCCGCAGTCCGGCCGCAATGAATCAATCGGCCCCAGCCGATCCGTCCATCCCTGCAGTGTTTTGTAGGAAGAGAAGCACATCATGACCCCCGTCCGCATTGTGGTAATCGATGACGAGCCGCAAATCGGCCGAATGCTCCGTACCCAGCTTGCCGCGCGCGGTTACGAAGTAGACCACTACGATAACGGCAATGACGGCCTGCTGGCCATCGGGGAGAACCCGCCGGACCTGGTCTTACTGGACCTGGGTCTGCCCGACATGGACGGCGTGGAAGTCTGCCGGCGGATCCGGCAGTGGAGCGCCGTTCCGATTATTTTCCTGACCGTTCGGGACGAGGAGAAGACGAAGGTCCAGGCCCTCGACGTCGGTGGGGACGACTACGTCACGAAGCCGTTCGGCCTCCCGGAGCTGCTGGCCCGGGTCCGGGCCGTCCTGCGCCGGAAGCAGGAGCAGCCCAGTACG
>CAYQDT010000267.1:0-5806 GCA_964416225.1 uncultured bacterium | reverse complement strand
GTGAGGCCGGCCCGTTTGGCAAGCTCGCGGCGCGAGTAGCCACGGATGGGAGGCCCCGCCGGCGGCGTGAGGAGGCCGGCGCGCTCAAGATCCGCGAGGCCCGCGCGGACGATCTCACTGGAGGCCGGCAGGCCGAGCTCCGCGTGGAGCAGGGCGGCAAGCTCCGGCTCGGTCCGCGCGCCGTCGGCGCCGCGCCAGATCAGCGCGGCGGCGGCGTTCAGGCAGTGTGCCGAATGGGAGATGGTATCATACACGACCACCTCTCCGGCAATCTCCTCGGTAAACAGCCCCTCGGTGCGGGCGCGGGGTGCAGCGGTCATCATGCATCTCCACCTGACTCGCCTGAGCCAGGAATGACAGGAAGGCTGGACCTGACGTGCTGCCGGCGCGCTCCTTCGGTGGGGAGCCGCCGAACTTGTGGGAGGCAGGAAGGGAATCGACACCCGGACAGCGGGTGCTGCGCCCTGGTAGGGCATGGCGCCCATTTTACCGGCGCGAACCGCTCGCCGGGTGCTGATCCCAACCGTGAGGGCAAATAGCCGCGAGCCAGCGGCGCGTGCAGAGGAATTCAAAGAGTTTTTTCTGCCGGGGTGCGGGCGCCGGTTGATCAGCGGTTGTCCGCGGCGGCCGGCTCCGGCTGCGATGGGGCATGCGGGTCCTGCAGGCCCGGCGGCGGCGGGCGCCGGCATGCTGCGAGGAGGAGCGCCGCCGTGCTGATGAGGCCCAGCAAGCAGGCGATCAGGCAGCACTTTTCCAGCCGGTCGTCGAAGTGGAGCTCGAGCTGGACCGGCCCGCGCGCTACCGGGACCCCCACCTGCGTCAGATTCACACGCGCGGTGGGCAGCGGGCGCCCATCCCGCTCCACCCGCCAGCGGGGATGCCAGTTCAGGCACAGCACCGCGACCCCGGGCGCGCCCGCCTCGCCGGACAGGTGCAGGCGCCCCGCCGTGAGGTCTCCACGGAGAGTGAGGCTGCTGCGTGCTCCCGGCGGAAGAGGCTCCGCGGGACCCGGCAGGGGGGCCTGAACGACGACCGTCCGGTCCTCGCCCGGAGGACGAAAGGCGAGGTAGCGGAGGAGCTGCCGCTCCTCGGGGATGACCGCCACCCGGTGTCCGATCCACGCCGGGCCGACCCACAGGCGGTTCTCATAGACGTGGAGATCCCAGCCCATCGGCGTGTGCGCCACCCCGGCGGGCCGCAGGGACGGATGCCGCAGCGGAACGGCCGAGGCCACCCAGCGCGCGCCGAGGATTCCGGTCCATGCCGCCCAGAGACGCAGCCGGTCCGGCGGGAGCGGGTTTCCATCCCGGTCTTCGAGCTCCGCCGCGACCCCCATGGTCTGCTGATCCGCCGTGGCGAGGGCCGCCCAGCGGGGGACCACGCCGAGGTAGCCTTGAATGGTGGACCAGCCCCAGAGCATCCCGTACTCACCCACCATGCCCGCCCGCATGGCCCCGTACGGCTCCTGCGGTCCGGTCCAGCCGCGCGCGGCCACCATCGCGGCGCGGGAGAGCCGCCGCCGGGTGTACGTGGCGAAGCGCTGCGACCAGCGCTCCACCCCCGGAGGCACCCGGGCGACATCCGGAACGTCGAGAACGGCGGGCCGCGCAAGCTGCGGGGCCGGATCGGCCACCGGGCAGAGCGGGACCACCGTCAGGCGAAGATCGATCACGGCGAGCAGGAATACCAGCACCGGGCCCCAGCGGCGCACGCGGGCGGCCGCCGCCGCGCGCCGGCTGATCCGGTGCTCGATCTCCGTCCAGCCGAGCGCGGCGGCGGCGATCAGCGCCAGGGTGGTGAACCAGAGATACCGCTCCGGAAACCGGAACTGCCCGCCCCCCGGAACCAGGCGGGCGAGCAGCGCCAGGGGGCCCAGGGCGTGGGCATACGCCAGTGTCAGACCGGCGCCGCCCACCAGGACCAGCCCGCCCCACCGACCGCGCTCGTCCGCCCGGCGCCAGCCGAGCGCGAGCCAGCCGGCCGCAAGCACCAGCGGCGCCAGCCCCACGTACAGCGCCTCCTCCCACCAGATCACCCCATGCCCCAGGGGTCCGTGCGTCGGATCGCCGCACAGCCCGGGATGGAGCAGCGTGAGCAGGAAGCGGGGATGGGAGGGGAAGAGTCGCTGGAACCGCGCGTTATCCCCGCGGATCGCCATCCCCGCAAGCTCTGCGACGGGAAGCAGCGCCGGGGCCGCGATGAGCAGGGCCAGTCCGGCGGCCAGCAGCAGCGTCGCGCCTCGCCGGAGGAGGTCGCTTCCGCCCCTCCGGAACGCGACCGGACCGGTGAGCAGGCGATAGACCGTCCAGAGCCCCAGCGCGACGACCGCGTGGTGCAGTATCTGTGCGTGCCCCGCCAGCGCGAGCATGCCCCCGCAGAGCCCGAGCTGCGCGGCCCGGCACCAGGACGGCTCCTCGAGCCACCGCTCCACCGCCAGCCAGGCCCATGGCACCCATGCCGCCGCCTGCAGCAGATTCATCTGCCGGAAGTGCTCCGGAAGCCAGAGCCCGCCGGCCGTGACTGCGGCCGCCAGCACCTGACCCCCCTTGGAAGCGCCCAAGCGACGGACCAGCATTCCGGCTCCCGTGCCCGCCAGGACGAGGTGCAGGAGCAGAGACCAGGCCGTGGCCCGCACCGGCGAAAACGCCAGGTAGAAGAGGGTGGAGAAGGGATAGGCGGGGACGGCCTCCGGGATGGAAAAGAGAGGCGCGCCTCCGAAGGCGCCGGGGCACCAGACCGGCAGGTGCCCGCTCCGGAGCTGGGCCGCGGTCCAGGCGCGGAGGGGAAGGTTCACGTCCAGCAGGTCGCTCAGCCCGTACTCATTGGAGAGGGGCAGCCCGCGGCCCAGTACGAGCTCCGGAAAAAGCACGGCGGTGGTGAGCAGCGCTGCCGCGGTGAGCAGTAGGACGGACCGGACGGTGGCGGACAGGCGGTAAACCACGCCTCGGGCGGGCGGTGGGGCGGCACGCAAGCGCATCGGCGCGATCCTCTCTGGTCTGCCGTCCGGCGTCCGCCCCAGGCCGGGCGGAGAGGGGTGCGGACAAGACTATCCGTCGGCAGCCGGATCGACAATCTGCAGGATCGCACGTGAGGCCGCACTCCACGGGTGCCGCGGGGAAGGGTGCGGTCATCCGCACGGGCGCGGCCGTCCCGGTACCGTCCACCGCGGTCCGGCGCCTGGTTACCGCCGCTGTGCCGTTCGAGCTTCAAGGAGAGGCAGAGAGGCGCGCATCGCCGCGAGCAGCCGCGGTGTGAACGTCTCGATGCGGGCGAAGTTCCGGCGAACCTCTTCAAAGGCGGGCTCTCCCGGTTTGAGCGGCCGCCTGACTTCGTAGGAGAGGGCGAGGACCTCGTTGAGGGGAGCGAGATCCAGTTTTCGCAGCGCCTGCAGCAGACGCGGCTCACCCCAGTTGTTCTCGTAGCCGTGCCGCGCCTGCCACGCAGCCGCGTCGCGGACCAGGTGGCGGAGGGGCTCCACGGGGTCCTGTCCGGAGTCCACGGCCGCCGCCAGCTCTTCCGAGGAGGCCCGCTGCCGGAGCATCAGGGCCAGGTCGGTGAGGAACCGCGCGGGGCTGCCGAACAGCAGGCCCTTCAGCCGTCCGCCCGCCGGAGCGGCGTCCGCCGCCTGCTGCAGCTTCACCGCCGTGGACCGCATCTCCGCCGGTTTTCCGGACGCAAGCGTCCGCCACCCCGCGACGATGAGCGCTCCCTGCCCGCGGATCAGATCCTCCGCGAAGCGAAGGTAATCCGCCTCGCCGAGCGGCAGTCCCTGGGCCCCCCGGGCGAACGCGAAGGTGTTCGGCAGTTGGACGCAGTGCGTCTGCGCGTTCCCCATCACCCCGCGCGGCGCCTCACTGCGGGCGCCCTCGTAGGCGCTGCCGCCTCCGAAGTTGGTCATCGGATAAGACGGCTCGTTTTCGATCCGCCCGTAGTTGAAGCTGATCACCCGATTGGCAATGCCGTGCCTGCGCGCGTACTCCAGTCCGTTCGCCATGCCCCACGGCTCGGGGTTCAGCTTCACCAGCCGCCTCACCGTTTCATCGTATTCTTCCGGTGTATTGAACGAGATCTTTCCCGTCTCATACATCTTGCTCCAGCCGCGCCAGCCGGCGTGCATCCAGTAGAGCAGCTCGATGCCGGGGCGGAGGCGGTCGAACATCTTGCGGTGCTCGCCAAGCAGGGCCACGTACTCCGCGATCGTCGAGCCGGGATAGCCGCCCGGATCACTGTCGATCACGGCCACGCCGTCCGCGTTCTTCAGGGGCCGGAGCTGCTTCTCCCGCCGCGCGAGCATCCGGCTCACCGCCGCCGGATCGCCGGGGTTCACCAGCTCTTCGCAGTAGAAATAGTGCCGGGACTCGAAGGTGGCCTTCCGCGCCTCCGCGTCCCGGGCGACGATGTTCGGACAGAGCGCCAGGTACACCCGCATACCCTGCTCCCGGTGCAGCATGTCGATCACCCGCGCCATCTTCCGAAGGGAGGCGCGGTCACTGGGCGTGGGCGGGTCCGGCATGATCTCCAGCATCGGCCAGACAAGGATCGTATTGAAACCCAGCTGCTTCAGCCCGCCCGCGTAGCCGCGCCAATCCTCGAGGCTCCACGTGCGAGCCGCGTACGGGTGGTGAAAGGGCCAGTGCTGGTGAACGTACATCCCGAGCAGCTTCGGCGCCGCAGTGCCGCGCGGGGTCTCGGCGCCCGCCCCGGCCATCAGGATCAGCGACAGGTAGACCCACGGCCAGGGCGATCGCAGACCCACCGGGAACCGGGGTGCCGGAATGGTGCCGACGCCTTTTCGGAACAGCTTCTGTAACAGCGACACGGGTCTCTCCAGGCGGCTCGTTCATCCCGAGCGATGGCGGGCGCTTCCGAACCGGCCATGACCGGATCGTCACTTCCTGTTCGACAGGCGCCCGTCCGCCGCCCTGTTCCCCTTGCAGGTTACCGGGGCGAGTGCTATCGGGCGGGGAGCGATACCGGGGCCCGCGGCAGGGCGGCACTTCGCATCCGCGGGGCCGCGGAGAGCGGCCCGTTTGGAGCCGGACGAGCCGTTGTCGGATCGGCCGCATGGGGTCCACGGTGCACTTCACGTCCCGGCGAGCGGATGCAGGGCGAGGCGCGCCTCGCGCGGGAGCGCACCGTCCCCGGCATCGGGGCCTCGGCCGCGGTGGTGTCGTTTTACGAGAGAGGCCGCCGTGGGATGAAGCCGGTCGCTGATCCGCTCGAGGGCCGGGTACAGATGGCATTCCGCTCGTGGCGGCAGGCGGCGCGACGCGTGACGGCGGGGTCCGCCAACCTACGGTTCGTTTTTCGGCGGAGCGGCGGAGTCCGGAAATAGGGGCCGTCGCTGAAACGGAGGACTTCCGGAGGACACCGGGTCCTGCGAGGCATCCGGAGGGCGGTCCCAAACCGGCCCCTCCAGGCACGAAAGAGAGGATCGGGGCGACAGGATTCGAACCTGCGACCTCTTGTTCCCAAAACAAGCGCGCTACCAAGCTGCGCCACGCCCCGTCACGGTTGGAGTATAGCAGGTTACACACTCGGGAGGAAGTCCGCTCCCCGGCGTTACCGGGTTCCAAGCATCCCGGCGTGGACAATTATGAACCGCCCGGACGGACCACCGTCTGCGGGGTAGTGAAGCCCGCGGTCCATCCGATCCGCGGGCACACCTGTTCCCGCGCGGCGGCGGCACCGGCGCCGCAGGCGCGTTCTCGTCAGGAGAGTCCTCAATGATGACCCGTAGATCCGCCCTGTTTTCCCTGCTCGCTTCCGCCGTGGTCCTGGCCGGCGCCGCCGGCTCCGTGCGCGC
>CAYQDT010000266.1:384-5808 GCA_964416225.1 uncultured bacterium | reverse complement strand
TCTCGGAGCTGCGAGCCGGCCAGTCCGCCGAGGTGACCGTGGACGCCCTCTCCGGCCGCCGTTTTCCCGCGACGGTCCGCTCGGTCAGCCGCGTCGCGGGCCCGGATGGTCGCTCCTTTCCCGTGCGGATCGAGATTGCCGCGCCCCGCGGCGTCCTGAGACCGGGCGGCCTCGCGCGCGCATCCGTGGTGGCCGAGTCGTATCCGGACGCCGTGACGGTGCCCGTGGAGGCGGTCCGGGTGGACGGCGAGAAGAGCTCTATCTGGGAGGTTCGGGACGGCAAGGTGCGGGAGGTGCCCGTCACCACTCCGGTTCAGGAAGATCAGCGCTCGATGGTGGTCGGCGAGGTACGCCCGGGAGACCTGCTCGTGGTGACGGCGCCGGCGGGAGTGACCACCGGAGACACGGTGGACGCCCGGCCGCGCTGAGTCGCCGGCTGCCGCAAGCAGCGGGGCGGGCACGGCCGGACGGACGCGCGTTCAAGCGCCGGTGGCTGGTGCGTGCACCCCGCGCCCACCCGGTTGCCGCCTGCATTTCTCGGGTCCGCTGCATCCGGACCCCAATCGGAGCGTGTCGTCCTCTCACCGGAGGCGGCGAGCGCGGAGCCGGACACGGCATGCGGCCGCGAGCCGGCAGCACCGCTTGACCTATCGAACGCGCTGGATCAGCGCCCCGGAATCACTGCTGACGCATGGGACTGACTCGACTAGCCATCCGCCGCCCGATTGTGCTCCTGATGGCCATCGCCGCCATTATGGTGCTGGGCTGGCGTGCGCGCATGGCGATGCCGGCGGAGCTGGATCCGCGGGTCGAGATCCCTATCGTTAACGTGATGACGATTTATCCGGGCGCGGGACCGGAGGAAGTCGAGCAGCGGGTCAGCCGGCCCATCGAGGATGCGGTTTCCACCGTCAGCAACGTCACCGGGGTCTCCTCCCACTCACTCGAGGGGATCTCCTACGTCACGGTGGAGCTGAAGCTGGGGACGGACGTCAACACGGCAGCCGTGGACGTCCGGGCGCGCCTGGAATCGATCCGCCGGGACCTCCCCCAGGAAGTCGAGCCGTCGCAGATCGCGAAGGTGGACTTCAATGCCCGCCCCGTGATGGTGCTCGGTGTGACCGGCAGCGGCACGCTGGAGCGGCTCCGGAGCCTGGCGGAAAACCAGATCCGGCCCCACCTGAGCGAGGTGCCGGGCCTCGGCAGCGTCACCATCGTCGGCGGAAGGCAGCGGGAGGTGCAGATCCGCGTCGACGCGGCCCGGCTGGCGCAGTACGGCCTCTCGCTGATGGACCTCGAGCGGCCGCTCCGCGCTGCCTCCCAGTCCGCGCCCGCCGGCAGCCTGGTCCGCGGCAATCGCGAGGTGGCGGTTCGGGTGCTGGGCGACTTCCGGTCCCTGGAGGAGATCCGGAATACCCCCATCCCACCGCCCGCCGGTGATTCCTCGGCCGCCGCGCTGGCGGCCGCGGGAAGTGGCGCGACTCCGCCGGCCCGGCCGGCTACCCTGAAGCTGGGCGACATCGCCACCGTGGTCGACACGGTGGCGGAGCGCAATCAGATCACCCGCGTCGGACGGCGGGAGAGCATCGGCCTCGTCCTCTCCCGTCTCTCGGACGCTAATACGGTGCAGGTGGCGGAGGGCGTGAAGGACGTGCTGAGCGATCTCCGGTCGACCCTCCCTCCGGACGTGAAGATCACCACGCTCCAGGACCATTCCGCCGCCGTCTCCGATGCGCTGGACGACATCAACTCGACTTTGATCCTGGGCGCGATCCTCGCGGTGTTGATGGTGTTCGTCTTCCTGCACAGCATCAAGGACACGCTCATCGTCGCGTGCGCCATTCCGACGTCCATCATCGCCACGTTCCTGGTGATGCATTTCGCCGGCTTCAGCCTGAACCAGATGACGATGCTGGCGCTGTCGCTCTCCGTAGGCATTCTCGTGGACGACAGCATCCTCGTCCTGGAATCGATCCACCGGCACCGGTACATGGGGAAGTCGCCCCACGAGGCCGCGCTGGACGGGCGCGCCGAGATCGGCCTGGCGGACGCGGCGAACACCTTCGTCGACGTGGTGGTCTTTATCCCGATCGCCTTCATGGGCGGCATCGTGGGGCAGTTTTTCAAGCAGTTCGGTCTGACTATCGCCACCGCCACCCTCGCCTCGCTCTATGTCTCCTTCAGCGTCACTCCGATGCTGGCGGCCCGCTGGTTCCGCTCCACGGAGGCGCTCACGCCGCCGAGCCGCGGCTTTGCCGCCTGGTTCGACGCCCGCTACGAGCGGGTCGAGACCCTCTACCGGCAGCTCCTCTCCACCGCGCTTCGCCGGCGCCTGCTCGTCGTGGTGCTTGGCTTCGGGTCGCTCGCCGCGGTCGGCTTTCTCGCCTGGCAGCTACTCGGCTTTGACTTCACCCCCTCCGTGGACCGCGGCCAGGTGGAGGTGCTGCTGGAGCTCCCGCCCGGCGCTTCACTGGAGTCGACCAACGCGCTGATGATGCAGGTCGAGAACGAGGCCGCGAAGGTCCCGGAGGTGGACGCGGACCGCATGCTGGCCTCCGCCGGAGAGATCATCGGCGGCTTCGGCTCCCTGCCGGACAGCGGTCCGCAGATCGCTCAGGTTACTCTGATGCTGCGGGACAAGCAGGGCTTCACGGACCGCCTCCTCCACCCGTTCGGCGAGGCCGGCAAGCGGACCCGCTCCGACGAGGACATCGCGGAGGCGCTCCGGCGGCGGGTGCGGAAGCTGGAGACCGCGGGCCGGATCTCCGTCTCCGCGGTTCGTGGACTGACGGCCGCCTCCTCCCCAATCGAGATCGGCCTGTATGGGACGGACCTGGGCGAGCTGGAGCGGGTGTCGAGTGAGTTGGAGTCCCGGATGGGCAAGGTCCCCGCGCTCCAGAATGTTGACTCCTCGCTGCGCCGCGGCAAGCCGGAGCTCCACGTCACCTTCGACCGGCTCCGCGCCGAGGAGAGCTACGTCACCCCCGCGGAGCTGGCCGGCGTGCTCCGAACCGCCATTGCCGGAGATACGGACTTCCGGTACCGGGAAAAAGATGAGAGCATTCCGATCCGCCTGATGGTCGCTCGCTCCGGACCGGACAACCCGCAGTTGGGTCCGGACGCGGTGCGAAACCTCGTGGTGGCGCAGCGGAACGGCTCCCCGGTCTATGTGGGAGACATCGCGAACGTGCGCATGGGGACGGGGCCCACGAAGATCCTGCGATCAAGCCGCACCCGCAAAGTCTTGCTCACCGCGGACACACGGAACGGCGTATCGCTGGGCGACGCCCAGAAAGCGGTGACGGAAGCCATTCGGGGCGTGAACCTGGGCGGGGTCCGTCTCCAGTGGGAAGGTGACGTCAATGACATGGACAAGAGCGGGCAGCTCATGGCGGGCGCCCTCATCCTGGCGATCGCACTCTCTTACATGCTCATGGCCGCCCTCTTCAACAGCCTGCTCCACCCGTTGACCATCATGATGAGCGTTCCCATGGCGCTGGTCGGCGGCCTCCTCGGGCTGATCTATACCGGCACCACGATGAACATCGTCTCGATGATCGGCATCGTCATGCTGGTGGGCCTCGTCTCGAAGAACGCCATCCTTCTCGTCGACTACACGAACACGCTCCGGGAGCGCGGCCTCTCCCGTGACGCGGCAATCCAGGCGGCGGGACCCGTCCGGCTGCGTCCAATCCTGATGACCACCAGCGCCACCATCATTGCGATGGTCCCCGTCGCCTTGCAGATCGGACGGGCCAGCGAGATGCGCGCCCCCATGGCGATCGTGGTGATCGGCGGTCTCCTCCTCTCCACGCTGCTCACGCTGCTGGTGGTCCCGGTCATGTACACCTACTTCGACGACCTCTCCACGGGGATACTCCGCAGCTGGGGAAGGCGATTCCCCCGGAATGGGTTCCCGCCCTCCGATGGTCTGCCCGGTGCGCCGGAACAGGAGCCGGCATTCCGGCGCACCGGGGAATAGCCCCTACCCCGAAGATCGCCCACGCGTGGAAATTTCCGGCTGCTGCGGCAAATGAGGGGTTTGCGGCAAGCAACCAGGTGGTAGGCTAGAGGCAATTGCTTCCCGCCGCGGGTCGCTGCTCCGCCGCCTTCCCGGAACGGATTGACCGGAAAGGAACACCGGCGTGAGAGAATGGAACGGGCGACCCGGTCCCCACCGGTCCCTCCTCCAGCGCATTCCGTTTCACTCCAGCCGCGGGCGGCTGTTCCCGTCCCACCTTTGTTCGAGGAGTCTCACCCGATGAGTAGCGACGACGCGAGTCGCATTCCTGCCGTCCTGGAGAAGTACCAGGCCGAGCTCCTGCCGGAGTGGCTGGAGGCGCTGCGACGATCAAGCACGCGCCAATCCGGACAGCTTCGGGACGAAGAGCTGCGGCAGCAGTGCGCGGACTTCCTGCGGCTGTTCCGCGCGGCCGCGGCCGCCGACCTCTCGGGAACCGGCGGTTCAGCGTGGAGCGAGGTCCGCGAACTGCTCGCGGATATCTCCCGGAGTCGCGCGCGGCAGGGCTTCACGCCCAGCGAGACGGCCACCTTCGTCTTGTCGTTCAAGCAGCCGCTCTTCGGGTATCTCCAGCGTGATCTCGCGGACGAGCCGGCAGTCGTGGTGCGCTGCATCTGGACCGCGTCCCTCCTGCTGGACCAGCTCGGGCTCTGGACTACCGAGGTGTATCAGCGCACGCGTGAGGAGTTGATCAGCCGTCAGCAGGAGGAGCTTATGGAGCTCTCCACTCCCGTCGTCAAGCTTTGGGACGGCATCCTGGCCCTCCCGATTATCGGCACGCTGGACAGTGCGCGGACCCAGGTGGTCATGGAGTCGCTGCTGCAGATGATCGTGGATACGGGTTCGGCCACCGCGATCATCGACATCACCGGCGTACCCACCGTGGATACACTCGTCGCCCAGCACCTGCTGAAGACCGTGGCTGCGGCACGCCTGATGGGCGCGGACTGCATCATCTCCGGCATCCGGCCGCAGATCGCGCAGACCATCGTCCACCTGGGGGTAGACCTCCAGGACGTCGTCACCAAGGCAACGCTCGCCGATGCCTTTGGCGTGGCCCTCCAGCGCCAGGGTGCACGGGTGACGCGCCGCCCGGCGGGCCCGGCCGGGACGTAAGGCGGAGCAGCCGCTCTGCGGCATTTCGGCAAGAGCACAACCGCACCCCAATAGT
Source organism: uncultured bacterium (assembly GCA_964416225.1). Taxonomy (GTDB): domain Bacteria; phylum Armatimonadota; class SYMT01; order SYMT01; family SYMT01; genus CAYQDT01. The sequence goes on along the minus strand of CAYQDT010000266.1, from coordinate 616 downwards.
CTCGAGGCATCTCCGTGGACCGCATCCCAATCCTGCGCATGGGCGAGTTCCTCCTGGTAACGATCCAGGTGGACATGCATGACCGCCTGGCGACGACGCTGCTGGACGACCTGACCAATCGCATCGTCGCCACCGGCGCGAAGGCGGTGCTGCTGGATATCTCCTCCCTGGAGATCGTCGATTCGTTCATCGGTCGCATGCTTGGAGACATCGCCGCGATGTCCCGGATCCT
>CAYQDT010000266.1:0-374 GCA_964416225.1 uncultured bacterium | reverse complement strand
CGAGTTCACGATCGCCCTCCGCCGAGATGCTCCAGTTCAGGACCGCGCGGAGGCACGGCGACGGCAGACGGCGGACGAAGCCGTCCGCGGCGAGCCGATCGTCCACGCGCCCGGCCGTCGCCATCACGCTCGTGGAGCTGGGTCTCTCCCTCCCCGGCGTGCGCACCGCGCTCAACGTGGAGCTCGGGATGGCCATGCTGCGTACTACGGTGGGCGTGGGCCACGACGCTCCCAAGCAGTACTTCGACGGCCTGGAGAGCCCGGATGCACGTATTGAGGAGTGAGCGCCTCCCCATCCGCAGCTCCGAGCATATCGTCCAGGTGCGCCAGGCCGCTCGCCAGTGGGCGCAGGGAATCGGCCTTAGTCTGGTGGA
>CAYQDT010000265.1:0-5809 GCA_964416225.1 uncultured bacterium | reverse complement strand
TCTGGCGTGACGTGATGCCTGGGGTCCGCAGCCCCAGCAACCCGAGCTTGGACTGGGGCGGGAACCCGTACGAGGCGCCGCGCCACGCTGACGGCAACGCCTTCGTCTACTGCGACGGCCACGCCAAGTGGCTGAAGTTTATCGGCGGCACCTACATCGACGGCGGCCCCTGGGTGGTACAGGACATGAGCCAGTACAGCCGGACGGGAAAGTGGGAAAATGGGCGCGTCCCGTAGCGCCGTGCATCTCGACGTGACTCCACTCGCTCCATTCACCACCCGCGGCGGCAGGCCGCGCGGGCTCAGCGGTCTTCTGGCCGTCCTGTCCGCGTGCCTGCTCTCCGGGGTCACCCCCGCCGCTGTCGGCGGCGGGGGCCTCCCCGCTCTGAAGCGCGGCGACCTCCAGAGCTACTTCGCGCAGGCGGACTACTGGCTGCGCGGGCGGGAGCCGCGGCGCGCCGAAGCGGTGCTGGGCCGCGCAGCGGCCCTCTTCCCCTGGGAGCCGCGCGCGCACCTCACGGCGGCGGCGCTCTTTTTCCGGGACGGCCGCTTCAGCGAGGCGGCGGCGCGGTATGCGGCCGCCAGCCGCCTGCGGCCGCGAGACCCGGCTCCCCTCCTGGGGCTGGCGCGGGCGGAATATTCCCTGCGCCGCTATCCCCGGGCGGAGGCGGCGCTCCGGCGAGCCGTCCGTCTGGACCCCCGCTCGGCTGCCGCACAGGCCGAGCTCGGGATGGTGTACGCGGATGAGTTCGCTACAGAGAAAGCGCTCGGTTGTCTGCATGCCGCGCTCGAGGTCGATCCTGGGAGCGTGGAAGCGCACTATTATCTGGCGGAGCTGCTCCGGCGCCTGCGGCGCCTCGACGAGGCGGAGCCCCACGCGCGGCAGGCGCTGGCGGCGGCGCCGAACAACGCGGGAGCGCTGGTGACCCTCGGCCGGATCTATCTGGAGCGGCCGGACACGGAGGCGAACCGGGCCGAGGCCGTGGACGCCTTCCGCCGGGCGACGGCCCTGGACCCCTCCCGTGCCGAGGCGTTCTACAGCCTGGGTCTGCTCTACCAGCGGGAGCGGAGCTGGCGGGAGGCCGAGAGCTGCCTGCTGCGGGCCATTGCCATCCGCTCGGACCTGGCTCCCGCCTGCTACACGCTCTCCCTGGTCGAGCGCCGGCTGGGGAAGTACGGGGCGGCGGACCGGTACCTGGCCCGCTTCCGGAGTCTCCGTCCGGCTCGCTCCGCGGCGGCTCCCGGTGCGGCAGCCCGCGGGATGGGAGCCGCCCCTTGACGCGTCTTCTCCACGCTTTACTGCTCGCCCCGCTGCTGCTGTGCGGCTGCACGCCGCTCCACGGCGCTCCACGCGCGGCCGCCGCCGCGCCGGTCCGCTTCACGGATGTGACCGCCGCGGCGCACCTCGACTTCCGGTATGAGAACGGCGCGCGCGGCCGGCGCTACCTCCCGGAAACGATGGGCTCCGGCTGCGCGTTCATCGACTATGACGGGGATGGCTGGCTGGACATCCTGCTGCTCAACGGCCGGACGCTCTCCGGCGGGCGCGCGCCGGAGAGCACTCCTACGGCGCACCTCTACCATAACCGGCGGGACGGTACCTTTGAGGACGTAACCGCCGGAAGCGGGCTGGATGTGCCGCTGTACGCGATGGGCTGCTGCGTGGGTGACTATGACAACGACGGCCGGCCGGACCTCTACGTCACCTGCGCGGTCGGGCCCGGTCATCTCTTTCGGAACCTGGGCGGCGGGCGGTTCCGGGACGTGACGGCACGGGCCGGCGTCGCGAACGCGGGTCACTGGGGAACGAGCTGCGCCTGGCTGGATTACGACGGCGACGGCCTGCTGGACCTCTTCGTGTGCAACTACGTCCGCTACTCGCCGGAGCGGGACCGGCCCTGCACGGAAGCGGACCGGCGCATTTACTGCCGGCCCACGGCTTACCCTCCGGACTCCTGCGTCCTCTACCGCAATCGCGGCGACGGCACCTTCCAGGACGTGAGCCGCGCGGCCGGAATCGCCGCCTTCCGCGGCAACGCCCTCGGGGTGGCCGCCTGGGACTTCGACGGCGACGGGCGCCCGGATCTGATGATCGCCAGCGACCTCTCTCCGAATCTCTTCTTCCGCAACCGGGGAAACGGCCGCTTCGAGGAGATGGGCCTGAATTCCGGGGTGGCGCTCGGTGAGGACGGCCGGCCCCGCGCCGGGATGGGGATCGACGTCGCCGATGTGACGGGCGATGGGCGCGCGTCGATCCTGATCAGCAACTTTTCGAGCGAGCCGCTCTCGTTCTTCGTGGAGGACCGCCCACTGCTCTTCACGGACCAGACGTTCCGCGCGGGCACGGGCACCTCGCACCTGCAGCTATTGGGGTTCGGCCTCTTCTTCTTCGACGCGGACAATGACGGTTTTCCGGACGCCTTCGTGGCGAATGGTCACATCGAGCCGGAGATTGCGCGCTTCGGGGAGCGCTTGGGCTACCGGCAGCGCAGCCAGCTCTACCGCAACCTCGGCGACGGGACCTTTCAGGATCTCGGCGCCGCCGCCGGAGCGCCGTTCGCGGTGGAGCGGGTCGGCCGCGGCGCGGCCTGCGGCGACTTCAACAACGATGGACGGCTGGATGTGCTGGTGAATAACAACGATGGAGCGCCGTCGCTGCTTCGCAACGATTCTCCGCCCGGAAACTGGCTGCAGCTCGAGCTGCAGGGATCCGGCGCGGGCGGCAGCAACCGGAGCGCGATCGGCGCGCGGGTCCGCGTCACCACGGGATCCCACACGCAGACCCAGTACGTCCGGTCGGGGTCCAGCTACTGTTCGGCGAGCATGCTTCGCCTCCATTTCGGGCTGGGCGCGGCGGACCACGCGGACCGGGTGGAGATCACCTGGCCGGATCGCCGGATGGAAGTCCACACCGGCCTCCGAGCCGGCCGGCGGATCACTTTTACCGAGGGCCGGGAGCAGCGGTCGCCATGAGCCGCTCGCCGGTCCAGTCACCGCGGCGCCGCGCGCGCCGTTCTCATGGAGGTTTCTTGATGCGCGCCTGCCTTTCGCTGGCCACCCTCATGCTCCTGTTCGCGCTGCTGAGCGGCTCGCCGCGCGCCGCGCTCTCCGGCGACGCCTTTCTGCACGCCCCCGCCGTCGATGAGTACGCCCGGCACGACCCCTCCGGCACCACCATCCTGGGCAACGGGCGGTTTCTCAAGCCGGTCGGCCGCCACTTCCCCATCGCCCGCTGGCCGCACGGCCTGGCGCTGAGCCGCGACGCCTCCGTCGCGTTCGTCCCCAGTGCCGGCGCCGGCCAGCTCGTCTCGCGGTGGACGGGCGCCGATCCGGCGATCGAGCCGGTGCAGCCGGGCATCGCCGGAAGGCGCGGGAACGGCGGCGGCGCGGCGATCTCCCCGGATGGGAAGACCCTTTACTGGAGCAGCGGAGACTCCGGTGGCGTCTACGTGGTGGACGTCGCCTCCCGCCGCGTCACGGGTGAGGTCTCGCTCAGGGTGCCGGTGGGCGGCCGCCGCTATGAAGACAGCTTCGCCATGGACGTCCAGCTAAGCGCGGACGGACGCTACCTCTACTGCGCGGACGTCACCAATTTCCGCGTCGCCGTGGTGGACACGCGGGAGCGGCGGGTGGTCGGCTCGGTCACGGTGGGCCGCTACCCGTATGCCCTGGCGGTGGCGGGGGAGCGGGTGTACGTAGCAAACATCGGGATGTTCGAGTACTCCCCCATCCCGAAGCCGCAATCCGGCTCGTACGATCCCCGCGGCCTGACCTTCCCCGCCTTCGCCGTACCGAGCCGGGAGGCTCGCGACGGGGTGGAGTATGAAGGGCGGCGCGTGCCGGGGCTCGGGGACCCGAACGCGCCGGAGGCCTTCTCCGTGTGGGGCGTGGACGTCTCCCGGCCGGAAGCGCCGCGGGTGGCGGCGCGGATCAAGACGGGTATTCCGGTGGGAGCGCCCGCGGAGAACGGGAAGGCCATTGGAGGCAGCGCCCCCAACTTCCTGGCGATCCACGACGACTCGCTCTACGTCTCGGACGGCAACAACGACATGGTGGAGCGCATCGACCTCCGGGCGAACGAGGTCGCCGCGCGGGTCCGCCTCCGGCCGTCTCCTCTCGTCGCGCACCTCCGGGGCGTGGGCCCGGCCGGTATGGCCGTCTCTCCGGACGGGCGGCGCCTCTACGTGGCGGAGTCCGGGATCAACGCGATCGCGGTGCTGGAGAGCCGCACGCTGAAGGTGCTGGGCCACGTCCCCACGGCCTGGTACCCCTACCGCCTGGGCGTGGCGGCGGACGGCCGGCACCTGCTCTGCGTCTGCTTCAAGGGCTTCGGCAACGGGCCGAACGCCGGCCCGTCGGTCCCGCACAGCCCGTTCCTCGCCATGCGCGGCGTCCTCACCGTTCTCCCCACCCCGGCGGACACGGAGCTGCCGGCCCTCACGCGCACCGTGCTGGAGTGCAACGGGATCGTCGACCGGAGCGCGGACCGCACCCGGCTCTCCTCTCCGGTGCTTCCGGGCCGCGTGGGGCGCCCATCGGAAGAGATCCGCTACGTGGTGTTCATCACCAAGGAAAACCACACGTACGACACGGTCTTCGACCACGTTCCGGGGGCCAGCGACGACCCGTCGCTGCTGCGCTGGGGATACCACCAGCGAATCGCGCAGGACGGCCAGCCGGTGTTGAGCGACGCGGCGGTGATGACCAACCACAACGCCCTGGCGCGCGCATTCACCGTGAGCGACAACTTCTACATGGAGCCGGAGGCTTCCGGCGTCGGCCACCGGTGGCTGGTGGGCGTGCAGCCGGACAACTTCTGCCAGATGACCTACACGCTGGGCTGGGGGTTCAAAGCCGGCAGCCCGGCGCCGGGCCGCCGGGCCTCGTTCGGGGCCAACGGCTCGCTGGCGCCGGAGGATTATCCGGAGGCGGGCTCGATGTGGGAGCACCTGGACCGGTACCGCGTTCCGTTCCGCAACTACGGCGAGGGGTTTGAGTTCGCCGGGGTGGATGAAGGCGAGGGCAACGGGAAGAGCGGCGCGCGCGAGGTGGTGAATATCCCGATGCCCCGGGCGCTCTACGACCACACCTGCCGGGAGTTCCCGATCTTCAATATGAACATCCCGGACCAGTTCCGCGCGGACTGGTTCATCCGGGACTTCAACGAGCGGTTCCTCGCCCCGGGCAAGGAGATGCCGCGTTTCGTGAACATCGCCATCTGCAACGACCACGGCAGCGCGCCGGAGCCGAAGAAGGGCTATCCCTACGTGGCCTCCTGGATGGCGGACAACGACCTGGCGCTGGGCCGGATCGTGGAGTTTCTAAGCCGCACGCCGTACTGGAAGCACATGGCGATCTTCGTGACGCAGGATGACTCGGGCGGCGAGCCGGACCACGTCGACGCTCAGCGGAGCGTCCTCCTGCTGATCAGCCCCTGGGCGCGGCACGGCTTTGTCTCCCACCGCCACACCACGATCGTCAGCATGCACCGGACGCTCTACGAGCTCCTCGGCCTCCCGCCGCTGAACATGTTCGATGCCCTGGCGAACGACTTCAGCGACTGCTTCACCACCCACCCGGACTACACGCCTTACACGCACCGCGCCGTCGACCCGCGGATCTTCGACCCGGAGAAGGCAAAGGACGCGGGCGATCCGGGCTACCGCCGGGCGCGCCGGGAGTCCGCGCTGCTGGAACGCACGTTCGGCCTGATCACCGAGACCCGGGCCGAGGGCATCGCGGTCACCGATCCCGAGGACTACCTGACCGACCTGGTGTTTCCCGGGGCCAGCACGGTCAGCCGGATCGCC
>CAYQDT010000264.1:4843-5812 GCA_964416225.1 uncultured bacterium | reverse complement strand
GCGCCGCGGCCCATGCCGCAGCCGCAGTTCGGCGGCGGAGGAGCGGGGCGGCCGGGGCCGCCGGTTCCGCCGCCGGGGCTGCCCGGAGTTCGCCCGCCGTCCCGTCCCATGTCGGCCTACGCGCCCGCCGGCGCCGGTCAGCCGCCGGGAGGGCCGCCGGGCCTGGTCGCGAGCCCGATAGCCGCGCCCGTGGGGGGCGTGGCCCCACAGCCGCAGCCGGTGAATGCTCCCGCCTGGTCCCCCACCCCCACGGCGCGCGGGGGCACTGATTATCTCTGGCTGCTCGGGTGGCTGGCCCTGGCCGTGGTGGTGGGGGGAATGATTGTGGGCCTGGTGTGGGCCGTGGTGATGGCGCGGGACAAGCTGCAGCAGGACACGGTGCTGCGGGCCAGCGCGCAGATCGAGCAGCGCGCGACCCGCGACTTCCAGGCCGGCAAGTTTGAGGAGGCGCAGCGCGAGTACCTCCAGGCGGCCGACGGCGCGGGTGGGTTGCGGCAGCAGGTGATGCGGAAGAATGCCGCGGTGGCGGCCGTCTCGGCGGCAGAGCAGCGGATGGAGGCGGGCCGGCCCGAAGAGGCCGAGCGGCTCTCCCGGCAGGCGCTTTCGATCAATCCGGACCTCGCCTCGGCTTATAATGTGCTGGGACGCGCCCTGACTGCGCAGAGCCGGATCGATGAGGCGGTGCAGACCTTCGGGCAAACGGTCGCCGCGGCCGCCCGCGAGCGGGACGCCGGCGCCTCCGGAGAGGAGCTGAAGTCGGCGCAGAGTGCCGCCGCCAACGCGCCGCTCTGGAAGGCGGAGGCCCTCTACAACGACGGCCTGCACCAGATGGACCGGAACCCGATGCTGGCCCGCCAGCGGCTCGAGGACGCGGTTCAGGCGGCGCCGAAGAGCCCGTACGCGCAGAATGCGCGGACCCTGCTCGCGCGCCTGGAGGCGGACTCCGGTGCCTCCGGCGGAGGCGTCGGC
>CAYQDT010000264.1:0-4833 GCA_964416225.1 uncultured bacterium | reverse complement strand
GGTGCGAATCCCGGCGACCTCGCGCGGTCGCCGGGCGGGGGCTCCGCGAGTGGCGGCGCCGGGGAGGGCGGCCGTGCCGCGCCGGCCCGGAGACGGGATGCCGGTGACCCGCCGATGACCAGCCCACCGGCCGGATGGGACCCCTCCTACAGGAACTATTGACCGGGCGGCGGACGCGGCAGGCGTCTCTCCGCGAGCACACCCTGATGGACACTCAGACGGGCACGGAGAACATCGGTCCGCTGCTCGCCCGCGCCAACCTGCTGCGGATCCGCGGGCAGTGGGTGGACGCGGCGGAAGCGTGCGCGGAGGTGCTGCGCCTCTCTCCCCACAACCCGACCGCGCACTCGCTGCTGGGCGATATCTATCAGGACCAGGGCCGGCCGGAGGAGGCGCGGCACTGGTACCACCTGGCGCTGGAAGTCAACCCGGGCAGCGAGGCGGACCGGGCGAAGCTGGCTCGCACGGAGGAGATGCTGGAGGCGCGGCAGCAGCGCGCCGAGTGGCAGGCGATCATCGAGGGCACGCGGCGGCCCGTGGCCGGCGGGCTCCTGGTGCGCGAGATGATCCAGCGCGTCGGCGCCATCGCCGGGGCGGTGCTGTGCGGCGTGATCCTGGTGGCGGCCACCCTCGTCACCGTTTCCGAGCAGGGGACCACCGCGAATGAAGACGTCGGCCGTCCCAGCACGCTGTTGAGAGCGCGGGCGCCACGCCCCATGCTGCCGGAGACCGGCGCGGAGCGGGATCTCCTCTCCCGCATCTCGAGCTCCAGCCGGATGGCCCTGGCCCAGCCGGTGCGGCTCACCCTGGACCCCCGCTCCAATACCGCGCGCCTGCGGGTGGTGCTCCCGGCCCGGGCGCGTGAGCGGCTGACCACGCCGTCGTTCCGTGCCCGCGTGCTGCGCGAGGCGTATCGGATGGCCTACGTCGTCCACCAGGCCGCTCCCACGCTGGCCCTGATCGACCTGTACGTGCTCGGTCCGGTGATCCAGCCCTCCGGCGCGACGGAGAACGCGCTCCTCTTTGTCGGCTCCGTTGTACCGAAGAGCGTGTGGCAGGACCCGGACGCGGTGCCGCAGGACCGGATCGAGGCGGTGTTCGGTGAGATCGCGCCGCCCTGGTGGTCGTCTGACCTGCGCACTCCCTAGCTGCGGTCCCGGCGGGCCGGCGCGGTGCCCTCGGGAAGCGCCGGCACGGCGCGCCGGCGTCATACCCGAACGGGCGTCCCGGCTCGCTCTCCAGGCGCGGCTCCGCGGCCCGGACCCGGCTGCGGAGCGCCGCGTGGGGGCCGGCCGCCATGCGCTATACTTTACCGGCTCCCCGGCCGGCATCCGGGGCCATCCCCGGTGCGTGTCCGCGCCGGTCGGCCGGGCCTGTCCGGCCGCGAAGAGGAATCCCCTTGCCCGAAGTTCAGAACAGTGTGCTCATCCAGGCAGCGCCGGACGTGGTCTACGCCATCGCCCGGGACGTGGAGCGATTCCCCGAATTCATGCCGGACGTCCAGCGGATCACCATCCTGGAGGCGGATCCGGACGGCAGGCGCCAGGTCGTGGAGTGGGTCGGCGTCATCCCCACGTTCAAGCTCACCATTAAGTGGACGGAAGAGGACTTCTGGGATGACGCGGCGCGGACGTGCCGCTTCAACCAGGTGAAGGGAGACTTCACCCAGTACTCCGGCGAGTGGCGCTTCCACGCGGAAGGGGAGTACACGCGCTTTGAGAGCGAAGTCCGCTACGAGCTGGATATTCCGACCATCGGACCGCTGATTCGCGGCGTGGTCCGCAAGATCATGACGGACAACGTGGACCGGCTCCAGACGGCCGTCAAGCGGCGCGCCGAGCAGGGGGAGTGACCCGCGCCGCGGAGGTCACGCGTCATTCCCGGACCGGCCAGGCTCCGTCCCACGGGCGGAATCCCAGCGTGTCCACCAGCGCCTGAGCTCCCGGGGGAGCGTGCGGGTGCCCGCCACCCGGACCACGTGGTGCTCGCACGGCAGCAGCGCCTCCGCCACCGCGCGCGGGCATCCCGCGATCCACCATTCATCCCGGCCGCTGGCGATGTCAGCGGTCCGATCCCGGTCCCACGGCGGAATGTCGGCTCTCCTGGAGTGCCGCTCCTGTCCGATGCGGATGACCGGAGCGCGGCGGGGCCGCCATCCACCGGCTCCGCGAGAGAGCCGGTGGATGGGTCAGGACCGGGGGTAGGTCACCACCAGAAAGAGCACCGAGTCCGCGTCCGCCAGGTTTTCGAGGGTGTGGGGCACGTCCGCGGGATAGTGGGCGGAGTCGCCGGTCCGCAGCTCGTCCTCGTCGCCTCCGGAGCGGACGCGGATCGCGCCGCTCTGCACCGTTACCAGCTCGCAGGAGCCCTCGAAGTGGGGGCCGCTCCGGAGCGCGCCGCCCGTGCGGAGCACCACCTCGTAGAACTCCACCGATTTCTCCAGGTGAAGCGGTGAGAGCGTCCGGATGCTGCAGTTCCGGTCCGAGCGGTAATGGTAGGCCCGGTCCCCGGCCCGGATCACTTCCACTCGCGGCGTGGCGTCCGGAGTATCCACCAGCTCGCCGACGCTCATTCCGAACGCGCGCGCAATCCGGTACGTCACCACCAGGGTCGGGTTGGCGCGCCCCCGCTCGATCTCGCTGAGCATGGAGCGGCTCACCCCGCACGCGGCCGAGAGCTCGTCCAGAGTCCAGTCCCGCTTCTTCCGGAGCTCCCGCACGCGCCGGCAGAGAGTCAGCCCCACCAGTTCTTCCGTCTCCACGGCCTCGGACGCCGCCGCCTCGGGTCCCGCCGCCGGCGCCTTCACCCGTTCCTCGTCCGCCGCTCGTTCCATTGGTGCTGTCCCCTCTCGAGCCGCCGGGCGCTTCCCGGACCGGCCCGCCTCCCGCAAAATCATACGGTATAATGGAAGCGATGTCCGATATACTGGAAACAGGCGGTCGACTCGGAGCCCGCCGGGATCGGCGGGGGTGATGCACTTCCCCTATCTGTTCGAGCACCTGGGCGTGGCGGTCTGCGCGGTGACTGGCGCGCTGGCGGCGCGGGGCAAGCGGGTGGATCTCTTCGGAGTGGTGGTGCTGGCCCTCGTAATCGCCGTCGGGGGCGGAACGGTGCGGGACCGGGTCCTCGGGGTGGCGCCCGTGTTCTGGGTGCGGGACGGCAGCTTCGTGGTGACGGCGGCCGCGGCGGCGGGGGTCAGCTTCGTGTGGGCGCGGCTGGCCCCGATTCCCCACGGCGCGGTGCTGCTGGCGGACGCGTGCGGCCTGGCGCTCTTCACGGCGGTCGGCACGGAGAAGTCGCTCCAGCACGGCGCGCCGGCGGTGGTGGCGGTGGCGCTCGGCATCGTGACGGGGGTCGCCGGCGGGATGATCCGGGACACGCTTTCCGGTGAGGTGCCGCTGGTGTTCCGGCAGGAGATCTATCTGTACGCCACGGCGGCGTTCTGCGGGGCGGTGGTCCTCGTTCTGCTCGCGGGAGCGGGACACGCGTCCGGGGCGCGTGGGGCGGCGATGGCGACCACGCTGGTGCTCCGTCTGGCGGCCATCCGGTGGCGCCTCCGGCTGCCGCTCTTTCACGTCAAGGACGAGCGCTCGGGCCGGTGAGGCCGGGCGGGTTGAGGCGTGCTGGCGGTGCGAGGTCGCGGTGATTCCGAACCTGGGCAGGGAGCGGGGGCGGCTGGAAGCAGCCCGGATCCCCGGCGCGTGACGACGAAAGGACGACCATGGCGGAGATGATGCGGGCCATTCGCAAGGTGGAAGCAGGACCCGGCCTGCGACTGGATGAGGTTCCCGTCCCGGTGCCTGGAGATGACGAGGTACTCGTGAAGGTGGAAGCCGCCAGCGTCTGCGGCACGGACCTCCACATTCACCAGTGGGACGAGTGGTCCCAGCACCGGATCCAGCCGCCGCTCACCCTGGGGCACGAGTTCGCGGGCACCGTGGTGCGGCTCGGGCGGAACGTCCGGAGCGTGAAGGAGGGGGATTACGTCTCCGCCGAGAGCCACATCACCTGCGGGATGTGCTTCCACTGCCGGACGGGGCAGGCCCATATGTGCGAGCAGACCCGCATCCTGGGCGTGGATCGGAACGGCGCCTTTGCGGAGTACGTGGCGGTGCCGGAGTGCGTCCTCTGGAAGAACGACCGCAGCAAGCTGCCGCCGGAGATCGCCACGCTTCAGGAGCCGTTCGGCAACGCGGTGTTCGCCACCAGCGCGCAGGATCTGGCGGGCCGCTCCGTCGCCGTGCTGGGCTGCGGCCCGATCGGGCTCTTCACCATTGGGATCTGCCGGGCCTCCGGAGCCGCGGGGGTCTGGGCCTCGGACCGCACGCCGTTCCGCCTGGACCTGGCGCGGAAGATGGGCGCGACGGACGTGGTGAACGTGGACGACACGAAGGAGGTTCCGGAGTGGTTCCGCGACCAGAATGACGGGTTCGGCGTGGACGTGGTGTTCGAGATGTCCGGCTCGCCGCGCTCCATTACGGACGCGTTCAAGATCGTCCGGAACGGCGGCCGGGTGATCCTGTTCGGGATCCCGTCGCGGCCCGTCGAGATCGACGTAGCGGAGGCGCTCATCTTCAAGAACCTGAGCGTGCTGGCGCTGAACGGGCGGCGGATCTTCGAGACGTGGTACAAGACGCGCTGGATGCTGGAGAGCGGCGTCGTGGATCTCCGGCCCCTGATCACGCACACCTACCCGCTGGAGAAGATGGACACCGCGCTGGAGCAGCTCCACGCCGGCTCCGCATGCAAGATCATCCTGCTGCCGGGTGAGAAGGGCGAGGTGACGGGCGACCGGGAGATCCGCGGCGGCCGGAGCCAGCCGGCGCACGCGGC
>CAYQDT010000263.1:0-5819 GCA_964416225.1 uncultured bacterium | reverse complement strand
GCTTCGGGCGACGCGGCGGCGCTCTCTTCCACGACTCCCGAGCTTCCGGCGACCAGAATGACGCATTCCCCGCGGGGAGGCGCGCTCCGGAACCGCTCCTCCAGCTCCTCCAGCGTCCCGTGGGCGAACTCCTCGAATTTCTTCGTTAGCTCGCGCGCCACCACGGCCGGCCGGTTTCCCAGCGTCTCGGAGAGGCGGCGCAGGGTGTCCGCCACCCGGCCGGGCGCCTCGTAGAAGACCAGCGTGTGCGGAAGCGCGCGCAGCGGCTGGAGCACCGCTCGGATGTCCCCGCGGCTGCGGGGCAGGAAGCCTTCAAATACCAGACGCGACGGGTCCAGACCACTGGCACAGAGCGCCGCGATCAGCGCGCTGGCCCCCGGGATCGGCTCCACGCGGATGCCGGCCTCCACTGCGGCCCGGACCAGCTCCCCTCCCGGATCGCTGATGCCCGGGGTACCGGCGTCGCTCGTAAGCGCGACGCTTTCGCCGGCGCTCAACCGCTCCACCAGCGTGCCCGTCTTCCGCTCCCCCGTGTGCGAGTGGTAGGACGTGAGCGGCGTGTGAATGTCGAAGTGGGCGAGAAGCTTGCGGGTGGTCCGGGTGTCTTCCGCGGCGATCAGGTTCACCTCTCGGAGGACCCGCAGCGCCCTCGCGGAAATATCCTCGAGATTTCCAATGGGAGTTGCGACCACGTACAGGGTTCCACCCATCGCTTGCTCCGTACAAGAATGAGGGCAGCCCGCGGGCTGCCCTCGGTGAGCGGGTCGTCCGGCGCAGCTACGGTTTGGCCGGGGCGCTCTCGCCGGCGGCGCTGCCCGCACCCGTTTTGGGCGTGGTGGCTGCGCCCCCCGCGGGGGTGCCGCCCTGGGACGCTCCGGCTGCCGCGGCGCCGGGGGTCACGGAGACACGGTTCGGCTTGCTGGTTTGCACCTTGATTGGGCCGCCGGGGAGTGCCGTGGTGACCGGCTTTTTCGCAGCCTGTTGCGCGGCCATCCGCTTCTTGAACTCCGCTTCCTGCTGCTTCCGGAGTTCCTCCTGTTTCGCAGTCTGGGTCCTTTCCCGTTCGGCGGCCTGATCGGCCAGATCGGCACGACCCAGCGCCTTGAACTTGTCGATCAGCGCGTGCTGCGCGCTCGGGGCATCCTTCGCCCGCTCCATCGCCGTCTGGTAGGAAGCCAGCGCGTCCGTCTTGTTCCCCAGCTTCTGCTGGATGTCACCCTGCTGGATGTACAGGTCCGCCTCACCGCTGCGCTGGACCCACTTGCCCAGGGCACCGAGCGCCGCTTCATACTGTGCCTTCGCCCGAGGCTGGTCTCCGGCGGCGTCATACCACTTGCCCGCGTTCGTGTAGAGCTGGCTCAGCTTATACGCAAGCGGAGCCCCGAGGGCGTAGTCGCTCTCCTTCAGCGCCTGGGTGTAGTCGTCCGTCACCGGCTTGAGCTTCTCGGCTTCCTTCAGCGCGTTCGCCTTCTCGGCAGGAGTGGTCGACTTCGCGTCGGCCGGCGGATTCGACGGGCCGAGCTTTTGCTCCAGCAGGAAGCCCTTCAGCCACGCGCTGTGCGGCTCAATGGTTGCTTCGAGACGACTCTTCTGCTCACTGACCGCACCCTGTTCGATCTGGCTGGCGAGCTGGTTCTTGTAGCTGTCGATCGCCTGCTGGCGCTTCTTCGGGTCCTTCTGGCTGTCCGCGTCCGCCGGCTGGTAATCACGCTGCTCGAGCGCCTTGATCACGTGATAGCCGAAGGTGCTGTGAACCGGGTCGCTGATCTGGCCCGGGTGGAGACGGAGCGACGCCGCAGTGAACTCCGGCACGAAGTGCTGCGCGTCATTCGCATTCGGCTTTCCGTCCTTTCCGGTGGGCTTGGACGGGGGATTGGCACTGGCCCAGCCAACGACGCCGCCGGCGGACTTGCTGCCCGCATCCTCGGAATACTGCTGGGCCAGCTTCGCGAAGTCTTCGCCCGCGCGCGCCCGCCGCGCCAGGTCCCTGGCAAGCTGCAGCGCCGCGGCGTCAGAGCGCTTGTCCGTCTTGATCAGGATGTGCGCCACCTTCACCTCGACCGGGCGGACGTCCTTCTGCAGCTTGTCCCGGAACCGCTCCGCGAGGAGCTCGCGGCGCACGGCGTCCGGATCATACTGAGCGACCCGGCGGGCCCGGTAGACCTCCCGGTCGTCCCCCTTCACGCTGGTGCCCAGCTTCTCATCGACCCACTTGTCGACCTGCCGGTTGATCTCGGCATTCACGTCGTCGTCGGAAACGGTGACACCGTTGGCCTCGGCGGCGGCGGCGGTGGCGTACTGCTGGAGGAGCTGCTCGTAGGCGTAGCGCGGAAGGTCCTCGCGCTGCTGCATCGGCGCGTTCTGGGCAAAGCTCTGGAACTGGTTGACGATGCCCAGAAACTGGTTATTCGGGACATCTTTCCCGCCTATGCGGGCGAAAAGCTCATCCCGGCTGCCGGGGCCGCTGGAGGACCGGTTGGGGCCACCCATGCCGAGCATCGTGAACCCGAGGATGAAAATGATAATGAAAGCCCACACACCCCACAGCAGAATGTGCATCTGCTTGCGGATATTAACCAGAGACATGGTTCCTCCACGGCGGCCCGACCGGTCCGCCCCGATCCGTTCTTACAGGGGACCAGGCCATAATCGGGGCTTGGTCTCTATTCCTGGTTATTCGGTATCCAGCGCATCTGCTTCTCGCAGCAGCCGGAGCATCCCTTCCAGGCAGCGCCGCGAGCCCTCTTCTGCGCTTCCGCTCGTCGGCTTGTAGTGGGTCTCCAGTGAGAAGACTCCCGCGTAGCCGGCCTCCAGCAGCGCGGCGATCTGACCCCGGTAGTCAATCTCACCCTGGCCGACCACGGTCCATCCCTTCGACCCGTCCGCGCAGTGAGCCGCGTCCTTCACGTGAACGTGGGCCACGTACGGGCGCATGGCCGCATAACCGCCGGGATAGGGGACTTCCTCCGCCATGAAGGCGTTGCCGGGGTCCCAGATTCCGCGGAGGGATGGCGACCCGATCGCCGCCAGTGCCCGGGCGGTATCCACACCAGTGCCGAGCATACAGGCATGCTCATTTTCCAGACCCAGGAGGACGCCGTCCTGTTCCGCGCGAGCCAAGGCCGGCCGAAGCGCGGCGATGATCTCCGCCAGCGCCTGGTCCGTGAGGGGGCGCTGCTTCCAAAATGCGAAGATTCGAATCAAGCTCGTATTGAAATACCGGGTGAGCTCGATCGCACGTTCCAGCAGCTTGAGCTGCTCATCCAGGGGCCGCTCCACCGCCAGATGCAGCGGGCCCTTCTCCTCGCCGGCCGCCTCCGGCCAGAGGTTGCACTTGTAGAGCGGGCTCGCGATGGCGCACACACGGATCCCGCGGCTCTCCAGCGCGCGCTTCGCCCGGGCGAGCGCCTCCGGATCCAGGTCGATGATGTTCGTGCCCCACAGGCCACGGAGCTCCGCCTCGCGGACCCCGTATTCCTGCATCACGTCGAGCGCATGCTCGAAATCCTGGCTGATCTCATCCGTGATAACGGCGGGGCGAATCATCGGCTGGGGAGGGCCTTTCCGGCCGGGCGGCCAGAGGGGAGGTGCGGGAAAGCGGGCCTATGTTAGCCCAATGACGGGCGGGGGTCAAGAATGGGCGCCGGCCGCGCGTGTGCAGCACGGGGATGGGGAGGTACTTTCCACATGGAAACCGGAGGTGACCGAGTGGGGAGATTGGCTGGGGAGAGCGCCGTACAGTTCTCGCCCGGCCCTCTACCCTGCGCCGCGCCGAGCACGCGCACAAGGGGTGAAGACGAAGGCCGGGTGGAGGAGGGGGCGCGGCGGCTCCCGGCCGCCCCACGCCGGGCTGTGGTCCGCAGCGCCCTCTCCGGTCGCCCGGTCCGGGCAGCTACGATCCGCCGCGCTTTTCGATTTTCGCCCAACTGTCGCGCAGCGTGACGGTGCGGTTGAAGACCGGCCTGCCGGGCGACGAGTCCCGGTCGACGCAGAAGTACCCCAGCCGCTCAAACTGGTAGCGCGTGCCCGGCTTTGCGTCGGCCACGCCCGGCTCCGCCAGCCCCTTCTGCACCCGAAGTGAGTCGGGGTTCAGGTTTGCGAGGTAGCTCTCTCCGGGCTCCACTTCGTCCGGATCCGGCTTCACGAACAGGTGGTCGTAGAGCCGAATTTCGGCCGGGACCGCGGTTGGCGCGGAAACCCAGTGCAGAGTCGCCTTCACCTTCCTGCCGTCCGGCGCGTCGCCGCCGCGGGTCTGAGGATCGTAGGTACAGCGAAGCTCCACAACGGCCCCGCCGGCGTCCTTCACCACCTCCACGCACCGAATCAGGTAGGCATTGCGCAGCCGCACCTCCCGGCCCGGCGCCAACCGGAAAAACTTCGGCGGCGGCTCCTCGCGGAAGTCGTCACGCTCGATGTACAGCTCCCGCGAAAACGGTACCTTCCGGGTTCCGGCGTTCGGATCTTCCGGATTGTTGATGACGTCCAGCTCCTCCGTCTGACCCTCCGGGTAGTTGACGAGTACCACCTTGAGCGGGTCCAGCACCGCCATCGCGCGCGGCGACCGCCGGTTCAGGTCCTCGCGCACACAATCTTCCAGGAACGCCACCTCCACGCGGCTGTCGGTTTTCGAGACCCCGATCCGGCGGCAGAACTCGCGGATCGCCTCGGGCGTGTAGCCGCGGCGCCGGAGACCGGCGAGCGTGGGGAGCCGCGGGTCGTCATACCCCTGCACGTGGCCGCCGCTCACCAGCTCGATGAAGCGCCGCTTGCTCATCACGGTGTGGGTGAGGTTCAGCCGCGCGAACTCGATCTGACGCGGGTGGTAGATGCCCAGCTCGTCCAGGAACCAGTCGTAGAGCGGCCGGTGGATCTCGTACTCCTGCGAGCAGAGGGAGTGCGTGACGCCTTCGATGGAGTCCTCGAGGCCATGGGCCCAGTCGTACGTGGGATAGATGCTCCACTTGCTCCCCTGGCGATGGTGCTCCGCGTGGAGGATGCGGTACATCACCGGGTCGCGAAGGACCAGGTTCGGCGAAGCCATCTCGATCTTCGCGCGCAGCGTCCGGGCGCCGTCCGGGAACTCGCCCGCGCGCATGCGGGCGAAAAGGTCCAGATTTTCCTCCACGCAGCGGTCCCGGTAGGGGCTGTCCGTGCCGGGGCTGGTGAGCGTGCCGCGGGTGGCGCTCAGCTCCTCCGCCGAGAGGTCGCAGACGTACGCTCTTCCCTTGCGGATCAGTTCCACGGCCCACGCGTACATCTGCTCGAAATAGTCCGAGGCGAAGCAAAGGCGGTCGCCCCAGTCCGCGCCGAGCCAGCGCACGTCTTCGATGATCCCGTCCACGAACTCCTGCTCCTCGCGCAGGGGATTCGTGTCATCGAACCGCAGGTTGAACTGGCCTTCGAAGTCGACCGCGATGCCGTAATCGATCCACACCGCCTTCGCATGCCCGATGTGGAGGTAGGCATTCGGCTCCGGAGGGAAGCGGGTGTGCACGCGGTGGAACCGCCCTACCCGCAGATCTTCTCTGATCGCTTCGCGGATGTAGTCGGTCTGCGGCCCTGGGCGGACTTCGGCCGTCTCCGGGTGCGTCGCCGTTCCTTCTGCCTCGTGTGCGTGGCCCACTCTTGCCTCCCTGCTCGCCATCCTCGGCCGGAAACCTGGCGGCGCCCAATGCATCCCGGACACGCCCGGGCGCCTGGCCCGACAGCCGGCTGTCGACTGAAGTATAACGCGGCGGCAGCGGCCGGGCGGGGCGCCGGCGCCCGCCAACCAGGCGCCCGAACCCCCCAGCCCCCCCCCCCCCCCCCGGCGAGCCCCC
>CAYQDT010000262.1:1965-5827 GCA_964416225.1 uncultured bacterium | reverse complement strand
GCAGGGAAACGGAGACGCCGCCCGGGCGCTCCAGCAGATGGCCCAGAACCTGGAAAAGCGGGACCTCGAAGCGGCCCGGAGGCAGCTCGAGGAGATGGCCCGTAAAATGCAGGCCGGGAAGATGTCTCCGGAGGACGCCCGGAAGACGGCGGAGACGCTGCAGGAGATGGCCCGGTCGATGAGCGGCACCAACCTGAACCAGGCCTCCGAGCAGATGAAGGAAGCGGCGAAGCAGCTCCAGGAGGCCGCGGCGAAGGCGCAGCAGCTCCAGAAGCAGTCGTCCCGGGCCGGGAGCGCCGCCGAGCGGCAGAAGCTGCAGCAGCAGCTGTCCCAGGCGCTGCAGCAGGGGGCACAGCAGGCTTCCGCAAAGACCGCCCAGGCGGGCGGCACGTGAGCGTCCTGTGGAAAGGATCAGCGGTCCGCTGATCAAATGAAGCAGATGTCGCAGGCGCTCCGCTCGGCGCAGCAGTCGCTCTCGCAGGCCGGGCAGCAGACGGCACAGGGCGCCCGTAAGGGCCAGCAGGGTCAGCAGGGCCAGCAGGGCTCGGAGCAGAACAGCGCCACCGAGGCGGAGATGGGCAAGGAGTTCGGCAAGGGCGAGCAGGAGGGGGCGCAAAAGAGCGGCCAGCAAAGCGCCAGCGCCGCGTCGTCCAAGACGGGCGCCAGCCAGAACAACCGGTCCAGCCGGGCCGGAAGCGGCGGCGGCCTGGGCAATGCGGGGATCGGCCGGGGCGGGCATGTTGGGCCGCAGCAGCCGCTCCCCGGTCACAAGAAGGATGAGCTGGTCAAGGGTTCGGTCAACGATCGGGGCCAGAAGCTGACCCGGACCTATATGGGCACCCCGGACCCGACTCAGGATAAGGCTGCCTACTATTCGGTCGTCCCGGACCGCGTGCGCGCCGCGGAGTCGACATTGAACCGCGAGGACATCCCCGCCAGCTACAAGAACCAGGTGAAGGAGTACTTCAACTCCATCCAGCCCCGATGACGTTCATCTATTCCGCCTTTCGCGCCGCCGGGACCACGGTCCGCCCGAGCCCCCGCCCGCACCCGTAGCACCGGCGCGAAAAGCGCCGCCCCGCCGCGCTGCGGCTGTTCACCGTCTTGACCGCTTGTCTCTCACCCCCGCTCCGGAGCCGCTCCGCATGTCCACGCTTGAGACCAATCCCTCGCCGATCGGAAACATCGCGACGACCGAGGTACGCGCACAGGAGTTCATGACGCGCTATCGGACCCTGCGCGCCGAGATCGCCAAGGTGATCGTGGGGCAGGAGCCGGTTGTCGAGAGTGTGCTCGTGGCCATCCTGGCGGGCGGACATGCGCTGCTGGAGGGAATTCCGGGACTCGGAAAAACGCTGCTGGTTCGAACCATCAGCCAGTCGCTCAGCCTTCCCTTTAACCGGATCCAGTTCACGCCGGACCTGATGCCGGCCGACGTCACGGGGACCAACATCGTGGTCGACGACTCGACCGGCGGACGCGTGTTCCAATTCCAGCCCGGTCCCATCTTCGCGAACATCGTGCTGGCGGACGAGATCAACCGCGCCACCCCGAAGACCCAGTCGGCGCTCCTCGAGGCGATGCAGGAGCATCGCGTCACGGCGGCCGGGAAGACGTATCACCTGAGCGAGCCGTTCTTCGTCCTCGCCACCCAGAACCCGATCGAGCAGGAGGGTACCTATCCGCTCCCGGAGGCCCAGCTCGATCGCTTCCTCTTCAAGGTCCTGGTCCCTTCCCCCACGCTGCAGGACCTCTCCGCGATCGTAGACCGGACCACGGGCACCGAGCACGCGCAGGCGGCGCCCGTGCTGGACGCGCCGCAGATCGTGGCGATGCAGCAGCTCGCCCGTGAGATCGTGGTGGAGGGTCTGGTGAAGGAGTATGCGCTGAAGCTCGCGCTCGCTACGCAGCCAGACAGTGAATACGCGCCGGATACGGTTCGCCGGTTCGTGCGCTTCGGGGCGAGCCCGCGCGGGGCGCAGGCGCTGGTGCTGGCGGCCAAGATCCAGGCGCTGCTGAATGGGCGCTACAACGTGGCTTTCGACGACGTCGACCACGTCGCCGCTCCCGCGCTGCGCCACCGAATCCTGCTCAACTTCGAAGGTGAAGCCGAGGGGATCACCACGGACCGGCTTATCGGCGACATCCGCACGGCGGTTCGCGAGGCTACCCGCCCGAAACTCGGCGTTTAGCCCACTCTTCACCACCGAGCCACGGAGATACGGAGAGGGCAGAGAGGAAGACCGGCGTCCACCTTGGTGGCGCCCGTCCAGCGGGCTGCCTCTACGGCACTGTCGACGCCAGCCCCACCACAGTCCGAGCCACCGGAGGCGGCAAAGCTTTGACGCCGCCAGTGGGGAGCGTGGCTCGATGGCCCTGCTCCGCACCCGTGCGCGCTCGGCATAGGTACCGCGCCCCCCTCCCTCGTGGGTAGCCGGCTGAGGCGGCAGGCTCTGGCGGGAGGGTGGGAAGGAGCGGCAACGGCCCGGGGAGCGCCTCGCCGAGCGGTACCCGAGAGCGTTGCCGGCCTCATGCGGGCGCGGTGCGGGACCCCATCTTGCCGGGATCCGGTCCTGGCCCGGCGCCCTCCGCGCCGCGCGCAGCGGATCGCTCCGGCCACCCGGCCGCGGCTTCGACACGGCTCCGTTCGGGTATGCTGAAGGAGGATTCCCGCTCGTCCCGGGAAACGATCCCGTATCAGCCACCCACCGTACAGCTCGATGGACTCCCACCCCGGGAACCCGGTCCGGCGGACGCATCCGGTCGCCACGTACGCCCTCATCGCCATGCAGGTGGCGGTATGGATCGTGGTGCGGATCTACCTCCTGCCCGCCGGGACGTGGAGCACCTTCGCCCTGACGCCCGACGACCCTACCGCCCGGGGCTTCTTTCTCTCGCCATTCATCCACCTGGACGCCGCCCACCTGGGAGTGAACATGGCGGTGCTCTGGCTGTTCGGCACCAACCTCGAGCGCTCGGTCGGATCGTTTCGCTTCCTGCTACTTTACCTCGGCGCCGCCTGGTTTGCTTCGTCCATGCACTGGGCGGCCGCCACCGCTTTCCGCCTCTACGACGACGGCGGCGCCCCCGGTACGGCGGTCGGCGCTTCCGGCGCGGTCGCGGGCCTGCTGGGGGCGAGCGTCGTGCGGTTCGCACAGCCGCGGCTCGGGCTGCCCTGGACGGGCCGCCGGACATTCCCGGTGCTGCCGCTCATCGTGCTCTGGCTCACGTACACGGTGGTGCGGGCCCTGGCCCTGCATTCGGCGGTATCGGAAGGAGTGGGTCACTGGGCCCATCTCTCCGGCTTTCTCTTCGGTCTCGCCTATGCGCAGCTCTCCGGCTGGCACCGGCTGGCCCGGGCCGAGTACCTGGAGCAGGCGGCGGCCGCCGCGGCGGCACAGCGGGACCTCGTCGCCGTGGCGCGTGCCCTCGCCGCGCTGCTCCTCATGCGCCCGGATGACCTCCGCGTCCGCCGCGAGCTGGTGGTTGCCCGGCTGGAGCTCGGCGACCGCCCCGGTGCGCGGCGCGTGGCGCGGGAGGGGCTGGTTCAGGAGGTCAAGAGCGGCAACGTCGCCCACGCGCTGCGCGCGTTCCGGGCGTACGGCCTGCTCGTTCCGGATCTCGATCTCCCGCCCGGCGTCCGCTACCGCATCGGCTCCTGGCTGGCCGAGGCGGGTGAGCCCGAGACCGCGTTTCGCTGCCTCCTGGAGAGCGTCCGGGAGGACGGCGCCTCCAGTGCTTCCGCGGCGGCGCTCTACCGCGCCGGACAGCTTGCCTGCGAGCGGCTCGCCAGCACCACGCGCGCCCGGGAAGCGTGGGAGCGGCTCCTGGAGCAGTTTCCGGACTCTCCGTGGTCCGACGC
>CAYQDT010000262.1:0-1865 GCA_964416225.1 uncultured bacterium | reverse complement strand
GCCGGGATCTTCGGGTCTCGGAGGAAAGTCCGGGCTCCAGAGGGCAGGGTGCCAGGTAACGCCTGGGACCGCAAGGGACGGATAGCGCAACAGAAAGCAGACCGCTGCGGCACTCGCTGCCGCAGTCAGGGTGAAACGGTGCGGTAAGAGCGCACCAGCGCCGGCGGTAACGTCGGCGGCTAGGCAAGCCCCACCCGGAGCAAGACCAGAGCGGCGAGGATGGCCCGTCCGTTGATGCCGCGGTAGGTTGCTGGAGCGCGGGAGTGATCCCGCGCCTAGAGAGATGGCCGTCACCCGCAAGGGTACAGAACCCGGCTTATAGACCTCGCCTTCCACCTCATTTTGCGTCCCGTTTCCTCCCCGTGCGTTTCCTTGCGCCCCGGCGCCCCTCCGGGACGGAGCGCGGCAGCAGCGTCCATGAGCCTCACCAAGCGTCTCGCCGATCGGGGGCTTATCCAGCCGCCCCGCTGGCTTCCGGACAACGTCCAGTATGAGGCGGTGGCCGGCAGCCAGGCGTATGGAATGAGTGGCGACACCGCGGACTGGGACTGCTACGGATTCTGTATTCCGCCGAAGGAGCTGGTCTTCCCCCATCTCGCCGGCCGCGTTCCCCTCTTCGACTGGCCGAGCGACGCGGAGATGTGGACGGAGTACCAGCGGCACCGCATCCGGGATGAGAGCGAGGACCGGGGGCGGGGCCGGAACTATGACCTGACGATCTACTCCCTGGTCCGCTATCTGGCGCTCTGCGCGGAGGGGAATCCGAACCTGATCGACACGCTCTTTGTGCGCCACACGGCGGTGCTTACCTGCACGCAGGTGGCGCAGAAGGTGCGGGACGCCCGCCACCTGTTCCTGCACCGCGGCTGCTTCGCGAAGTTCCGCGGCTACGCCACCAACCAGATCCACAAGATGCTGATCAAGGCGCCGCAGCCGGAGAGCCGGCGCGCGGCGCTGGTGGAGGAGCACGGCTACGACGTCAAATTCGCGAGTCACGCCGTTCGGCTGCTCCTCGAAGCGGAACAACTCCTGCTGACGGGCGACCTCGACCTCCAGCGAGACCGGGAGACGCTAAAAGAGATCCGCCGCGGCGAGTGGAGCCTGCAGCGGGTGCGGGAGTACTTTGCCACCAAGGAGCGGCAGCTCGAGGAGCTCCTACCGCGCTCGTCCCTGCCGGCGGCCGCCCCGAAAGACCGGATCAAGACGCTCCTCCTGGAGTGCCTCGAGGAGCACTACGGGGACCTCAGCGCGGCGGTGCTGGTCGAGGACCGGAGCGCCCGCGCGCTGCGTGACATCCGCGACCTCGTCGACCGTGCGCTCGGCTCCTGATCACGCGTGAGCCGTCGCCGCACGGATTGCGAACGCTACGAAAGTTCGCCGCGGAACCGAAGGTGAGCGACCCGCATGCACGCTCGGCGTGCCGGGGAGCCGGCTCCGAAGTAGAGGCGGCTCCCGCCGGAAGCACCCCGGTTCCTTTCGACCGCCCGCGCAACCCACCGCCGGTCAACGAGCCGAGCCGGGAACCCCCACCCCGAGCGCCGGCGAGAAAAACCCTCATCCGCCGCAGGCGGCTAAACCCTCTGATACCGCCAGCGGGGCCGTGCCTCGCCGAGCGGAAAGCACCCGAGCCCCCGGCAGGAAAGAGAGCCACCGACACAAGCCAGCAGCCACCAGCGAGCCAGGCACCGTGCCCCAGGGCCGGAGGGCCTTCCCCGCGAATAGGCCGGTGCCTCGGCTCCGGCCGAATCCCGGCGCCGTAAACCGGCCGGTCTCGGCGCGCGAAGCTGGAATCAAAACCTCCAGCCGCCAAAGGCGGCAAAGACTGTGACGCCCCCAGCGGGGGGCGTGGCTCGACGACGCTCCGG
>CAYQDT010000261.1:0-5828 GCA_964416225.1 uncultured bacterium | reverse complement strand
ATGCTGCAGGCCGTCGCCGACCTGGAGATTCCGGAAGTCGGCAGCAGCTATGTGTGGATGCTTCGACCGGACTGGAGAACTCCCAGCTATTCACCGGCTGTGGCACTGCACAAGGGGCTCTTTCCGGTTGCCGCCGATGCCTCCGGTCGGCTAATGGTCAAGGAGAGCGAGGGCACTGCCCTGGTTAAGATGGCGGATGGACGAATCATGCGCCGAACCGACGCCGCGTACGTCAAGGGAGAACCCGGAGTTCCTCTGGCTGCCTTCAAAGAGTGGCTCCGTGCCAATGTGCACCGAATCAAGGCCGCTCCGCCCGCACCTCGCCATCGGGCCCCCGCCGGTGATCCGCACCTGATGACCCCGGTCGCGAAGGTTGGACTGCTGCCGGGCGAAGCGATCCCGGCGGGGGTCGAGCGGGGTGATCCGACCCCGACCCTCCCCGCGGCGCCGCCTACTCCGGATGGGATGGATCCGCCGGCGCCAGCAGGCGGGGCACCGGTCGCGCAGCATCCTACCGGAGCTGCAGCGGTTCGCGGGCCGGTCCAGCGGGCGGACGCTCCCAGTGGAGGGGTAAGCGTCCAGTATTCCACCTTCGGCACCCAGCCGATCTTTGACGTGATCAACCAGCTCCCGGCCAGCCTCGCCCCCTGGTCTCCCGAAGACCAGTACCAGATGTCGAAATGGAATTTCTTTTCGGACATCATCCGCGTCTATGCCACTCCGCGCGGGTACTATGCGTGGCCCGATAACGTCAACGATATCGACGGCTTCCCACCGAACTCCGACATGCAGCGTGTCTATGGCTATACCTGGGGATCGGGCACGATCGGTATCACGTTCTATCGCACGAGCGGATCCACCATCCTCGAGGCCGATGTCGCGCTAAATCCCTACTATTCGTGGACCCTGGACGACGAATGGGTCTACAACGGCGGCGGCGCGATGGCGTACCGTGCGACGATGACGCACGAGCTCGGGCACGAGCATGGAATGAACCACCAGTTCAACTTCCTGTCGGTGATGAACTATTCTCCCGGCGTCTACCGCATGTTCGGGTTCCCGTACATGGATGACGCTGAGGCGATCCGCGCCAACTACCCCAGCCGGGCTGCCGTCCGGACGGATCTCGCGGTCTATCTCTACTACTCGACGGGGTACCAGAGCTGGTCCGACGCGAGTTTTCCCGGCTCGGTTCTGGCTGGAGACAGCTTCTTCATCAACAACTACCACGTCGAAAACGCCGGAACGACAACCATCGGCAACCCAACGCTAGAGTGGTACCTATCACTGTATCGAAACTACTCCTCGTATTACTATCTGACCACCGTCAGCTACAACACCTCACTGCCCCGGTTCACCTACTACAACCCCTCGAGCGTCGGCGTCTATCTCCCCGTTCCCTTGGGAATTCCCGGTGGCGACTACTATGTCAACGCCTTTGTCCGCGGCGACAGTTCGCCGGGGCAGGGCAGCTTCCCGTTCGGAAACGATCGGGCCTGGAGTCGAGTGACCATTCGCGTGATCTCTCGCCTCAATAGTCTGTCGGTATCGTCCGGCGTTGATGGCGGTTCGAACGGTTCCGGAACCGTTTACCTCGGGAGCGCCGCCGGCCCGGGCGGGGTAACGGTCTACCTCGGGAGTGACTCCGCGGCCGCATCGGTACCGTTCTCGGTGTTCGTGCCTCAGGGGAACTCGTCGGCGTCCTTCACCATTACCACCACTCACGTTAACGATCCGGTCAATGCCACCATCTCTGCCTCGAGCAATGGGGTCACCAAGTACGCGGTGATTCGGGTACGTGCGGACAGCTCCATCGTCGCATCCGGAGACTCCGGCACCGCCGGTGACACGGTCCTCCTCAGCGCCGTCCTCTCGCGACCGGTGGACGCGGTGGGGCTCGTGGGTAAGACCGTATACTTCTACGTCGACGGCACCTACGTCGGCTATGGCATCACGGACAGCACGGGCACCGCGACGCTCAGCTACGTAATCCCGGACACCCTGGCGACGGGCGACCATCCGGTTACCGCATGGTTTACCGGGGACAATGACTACTCGAGCGCTATTGACGGATCAGCGGTCCTCACCGTTTATTAGCGCACGTACGGAAGGTACGGGTGTTTAATCATCGGAGAGAACGGTAGGGACAGGAACCCGGCAGGGAGGCATCCGGGTGCGGGTACTCTTGGTACACAGGACAGCCCCGTGTGTGGGAGTGACAGACGCGTCCGCCGGTCGGATAGACCCCGGTGGCGAGTGCGCCGGTTACGGACCCGTCGCGTGAACGGCGAAACGAGGCAGAGTCAGCAAAAGAGGAAGCAGATCCATCCGGAACCGGGAGCGCGGTCTCATGCCGCGCTCCCGGCTCCGACATCCGGAGGAGGCGATGCGAGATCGGCGGTTTTTCTTGTGGAGCCTCGGTTACGGCTGCGGACTGGCGGCGTCATTGCGCGGGATCACATCGGCGCCCGCCTCGGTGGTTCGACCAATGACGATGGATGAGATCATTGCCGCGGCCACCGTTGTGTTCGTGGGACGCGTCGTGAAGTCGGAAGCGGCATGGGCCGATCCACGGCACAGCCGGGTGGTCACACGATGTACTTTCACCGTTCAGCAGCCTCCACTGCTGCCAGGCTTCGCACCGGGCGGCCGGAGTGTAACCCTCACGTTCTGGGGAGGGTCATTGGACGGTGAAACTCAAGGCATCGCCGGTGCGCGCATTCCAAAGCCGGGCGAGCGGTACGTGGTGCTTCTCGGCCCGGAAGCCAGGGGAACGACGGAAAAACCCCTGGATGGACTGGAGAATGGGTTCTTTCCAATCATTCTAGATACCCGGTCCGGGCTCCAACTCGTCACCGCGGGCGAGGCGGGCCCGCTCGTCCTGACGTCCGACGGCCGGATCGTGACCTCCGCCGAGGCCGCCGGCGCTCCGACAACGAGGAGTGTCACCATCGAACAGTTTACCCGCTGGCTGCGTCAGAATGTTGCGCGGATCAAAGCCGCTCACCGCAGCCGTGGAGGACGCTGACAGACCGATTCGCCTGGAGTTCCCTCTGCCTATCGGAAAGTCGTCACGATCGGCGCTGTGACGTGCGGCGTCATCCGGAACGGAGTCTCTGGGTCAGCACTCGTTCCACCCGCGCGCTCCCATTCACCCATGACGCATGGCCGGCAAGCGCACTCCACCGCACGGTGCCGCCGGCTCCCTGACTCGATCGGGCACCGGCCTCAGCACCACCCGGTTCACCCATCGTGTGAACTGCCACTGCACGAAGGACCGCTGCGGTTACGGATGCCGTGGCGCGCCGCCTCGAACATGAAAGCGGGGGCCGAAGCTCGCCGTCGGCCCGGTCGGTCCGGCGGACTGGCTGGCGGGTGACGATCATTCAATCGCGGCACTCTGAAGGCGGCCGTTCGCGTAGACCACGCGAAGGCGGGGATCCGCCGTCTGCCATCGGAGGACCAGCGGCGGCACGTCCAGGAGGCTCGGCCGATCCACCAGGATGTACCAGTCTTCCTGATACGGATCCGTGGGCGAGCATCGCTCCCCACCGCTCGCCTCCGGTTCACCCAGCAATTGGCGCCCTTCATCAAGGCTGATGCCGGGACGGAGGTGCGTTCGTAGCAGGTGATCCACCATCCGCGCTCGATCCACGCTGCTCGACGCCACGCAGCAACCCAGAGCGCCGGGAGCGAAACGGGCATGCTCCTGTCGCCATCGCTCCGCATCGAACTCCCGCGACCCGAGGGCATAAACCAGCGTCCACAGGGCCGTAATCACCAATAGGCCTCCTGCCGGGCGTATCCATCGCCCGGCGCCGGTGACCCGAACGCCTCTCGAACCGGTTTCAATCGAACCGCCTGACGCTTCCATCGACGCTGCTCCGGGATCCGCCATCATGCAGGGGCCGAACGCCGCACCATCCGGCTGCCGCGCCAACTCCACTCCGGAGGGGGCAACAACATGGTGCGGGCGAAAGCCGCGCTGAAGGGATCCATGTTCGGTTTTCTCGGCGAGTCGCCCGACCGGGCACTCCGCAATCAAGGTCGAGGCGGCAATGGGTGGGGCGCGATAGTACCGAGAGCTCGGCTCCCCAACAATCGTTCTTCAGCCCATCAGCGTTAACCTTCTTTCAGAGGTTCTCGAAAGCCAAACTTCAGGCAGATTCCGGACGTTGGCCCGTGCGAGCGGCAGGAATTCCCCGAACCGGACGTGAGCGTCGGTATGGGACCAGCACTGGCCGTCGCCGGGCCGTCGTCACACCGCACAGGAACTCCGCACGGGGCGGCCAGCCCTCCAGCCGGTGCGAAAACCCGGCGCCTTCCAGCCGTGCTGCGATCCGTGAGAGGACTTTTCATCACGCATGCCGTATGGACGGTGTGCCGCACACGGCGGCGGTGTGGGATGCGTGCAGAGCGCGGCTCGTGCGGCTTCGGTGCTGGTGTTCGCACCGACGCGTGGCCGAGGTCATGCTTCCGCGAAGCGGTCGCCCGGTCCGCCGTCCCCTCGCAGTGCCTCGCGACGCCGGGTGCGGCGCACCCGCGCCCGACCACCTGGTGGACGCCCAATTCCCGCATCCGGAATGATCCTCACCCGACCTGCCGCCCGCGCGCTGTTTCTGGCTGTCCAGGGACTCCACCAGCCGCCCGTGTCGGCCATGGAAGCCGACGTACTCTCCGCCATCCGCCGGATGAACGGGCTCCAGATCGACACGATCAGCGTCGTTGCCCGCAGCCAGTACCTGGTGCTCTGGAGCCGGCTCGGCGCGTTCGAGCCGCGGTGGCTCGATGACCTCCTGCCACAGGGCGTGCTGTTCGAGTACTGGTCGCACGCCCTGTGTCTTCTGCCCATTGAAGACTTTCCGATCTACCGGTGGCGCATGCTCGAGCGGGCCCAGGGCGACCTCTACCTGGAGGCGCACCACCCGAAATACCCGGTCGCCATCCAGCGCGTGCTCGAGCAAATCCGAGCTGGTGGGCCGGTCCGGTCGTTGGACTTCCCGGACCGGGAAGGGTGCGCCGGCCGGTGGTGGGATCGGAAGCCGGAGAAGGAGGCGCTGGACCACCTCTTCGACGCCGGGATCCTGATGATCTCCCGCCGGCAAGCGATGCAGCGCGTCTACGATCTGCGGGAGCGGGTGCTACCGGATTGGGAGGATTCTCGGGCACTTCCCCGTGACGAGGCCTGGCAGGCGCTGGTGGTGAAGGCGGTCCGTGCGCTCGGGGTCGCGTTCCCACGCTGCATCCGGTGGTCGTTCCATGACGCCTTTCGCCGGACGCCCATTGCCCGGCAGCTCCCCGCCCTGCTCGCGGACCTGGTGGCGGAAGGCGATGTTCTGCCCGTGACGGTCGAAGGGTTCGACAAACCGGGATACGTGCACCGGGAGCACCGGGCGCTGCTGGAGCGCGCCGCGGCCGGCGACCTGCAGAGCACCGTCACCACGCTGCTCTCACCGTTCGATCCGATCGTCCGGGACCGGGCGAGAACGCAGGAGCTGTTCGGCTTCGAGTACCGCATCGAGGTCTACACGCCGGCCCCTCGCCGCCGGTTCGGCTACTTCACGCTGCCCATCATCCACCACGGAAACCTGGTGGGCCGGCTCGACCCGAAGGCACATCGCAAGGAAGGGGTGATGGAGGTGAAGGCCATCCATCTCGAGCCGGGCGTCGAGGTGACCGACGACCTGGCGAACTCCCTGGCCAGAACGCTTCGCGGCTTCGCCGCCTGGCACCGCACTCCGGAGCTGCTCCTCCGCCGCTCCGATCCGCCGGAGTTGCTGGAGCGCATCATGGCTTGCGGCGAATAGCGCACCGGCCGATTACGGACT
>CAYQDT010000260.1:3013-5836 GCA_964416225.1 uncultured bacterium | reverse complement strand
CGGGAGAGGTCTTGCCCTCGCCCAGGTTATGCTTCGCCTTGCCGAGATAGACCTGCGCCAGGTGCCGGATCTCCGAATCCGTGAGAGCGTTCTTGTCCTCGGAGCGCGCGAAGTCGAACTCGTGCCCCGTGATGGTCTGCGCTTCTGCACGTTCGTAGAAGATGAACTCTGAGTGCATCCGCTCCGGTACCCGCGCGACCATATCGAAATCGGTCCAGAGGCGGTCCAGGTCTTTGCGTTCCTGGTCGTCCAGGATCAACTCGGAGAGCGGCGTGTCATCCCGGAAGTAGCCCATCATGTTGTGGAAGCCGGCGCTCAGGAGCCGTCCCCGGTCATTCGGGTCGAAGAACTCCATGCGTCCCCGCTCCGGGATGTAGAACGCGTCCGGGAAGACGCTGCAGAACTTCTGGAATGAGGCAAGGTAGGGCGCGCGGGCCGCCTCGTCCTGCGGGACAAAGAGATCCGGGTCCGGGCCGGCGGGCGCGGCCTCCGGGGATTTCTTGGCTCGCTGCGGCTGGGGATCGGCGGCGGGAGCCTTCGCCTCGCCGCCCGGCTGGAGCGCCTCGACATTCAGGCTGCGGCGGTGGGTGGCGTACTGGCGATCCTTCCAGAGGAGGTTCCACTGCCCGCCCGGAGAGAAGCCCGGGAGCTGCAGGTTGTCGAACTTGCAGGCCACCTTCTTCCGCAGTCCCGTGACCCACTCCCGCATCGCCACGCATCCCGCGCGGGCGGCGTCCGGGTGGGCGCCGTCCGGGGCGGGCAGCGCGTTCCACCTCTCCTGGAGCCGCGCGATGGGCCCGACCTTCTCGCCCGGGCCGTTCAGCGTGGTCCAGATCAGCTCCAGGTAGCGCGGGCTGACCTTCGCCTGGGCGGCGACGGCGGCGAGAGTGGCCTGCGGCGTGCCGAGCGCGGCGCGGTGCCGGTAGCGCCACGCGGCCGCGAAGTAGTCGGCCAGGTCCGTGGGCTGCCGCTTGTAGAAGTCGATGATGCGGAGGATGGAGAACTTATCCCGGTCCGTCTCCACCAGTACCGGGTGGCTGGCGAACGCGAGGCCGGTGGAGGTGAGGACGAGGTGCTCGGCGACGTCGCGCGCCGCCTGCAGGTACTTCTTGGCCAGCGCGGGAGAGACGGTGAGCGATTCCCCGGAGTTGTCGAAGCCTTCCGGGTTGGCGGGATCGACGGGAAACTCGCGAGTTGGGCGGAGGTCGAACCCGGTCAGGTCCCGGACGGTGTAGTCGTATTCCGCGTTGCTCAGCCGGCGCGCGAGCACAATGCCCGGGTCACCCGCGTTCCGCTCCGCTTCGTACTTCCGCATCCCCTTCAGCCAGGAGACCACCGCTCCGCGCTGCGCGTCCGTGGGCTGCTTGAACGCCTTGGGGGGCATCTCCCGGGCGGTCAGCTTCTCGACCATGAGCCCGAGGTGGGCGTAGTCCTGCGCCGCCGTGGTCAGGCTGGTGTAGGAGGAGAGATCGAGCTGCGCCTGCGGCTTCTCCTTGCCGTGGCAGGCGATGCAGTAGGTCTGCAGGAAGGGGCGGACCGTCCCGGCGAAGCGCCGCTCCAGCTCCTGCCGCGTCTGCGCCCCAGCGGGCGCATGCGAGGCGGCCGGCGTGCCGGCTCGGGAGACGCCCGCGCCGCAGAGCAGCACGGCCACGATCCCGACGGCGGAGCCAATGACGCCCCACGCGGGGGGACCGGACCTGAACTCAGAAGACATGAATCACGTACCTCGGATACCGCACTCACCGTGGCGAGAAACGGGCCGCGAGCCATCGGCGGCTCGCCCGGTCCCACCCCGTACTTAGAAACCATCTATCGCCGGTTGGGGCGCCGCCAGTATTCTATATCCCGACCGACCGGCGCGAATCGGGAGATCGTACTGCGCAGCCTTTGCAACATTCTGCACGCTCACCGTCCGCACGCTCGCGGCCCGGATTTCAGGGCCCGGCGCGCTGCATCCATCATTCACTATCGGCTGCGCGCTTGCTCCGCCCCACCGCGCGGGGGGAGCGCGAAGGCGATGAAGCTGTCGCCGGACTTCGTGCCGAGCTTTCCGCCGCCGCCCGCCGCAATCACCACGTACTGCCGCCCGTTCACCTGGTAGGTGCATGGGGTCGCGTAGCCGCCCGCCGGAAGCTGGTAGTCCCACAACAGCCGGCCGGTGGCCTTGTCGAAGGCATGGAACTTCTCGTCCTTGGTCCCGCCGATAAAAACCAGCCCACCCCTCGTTACTACGGTGCCGCCGAAGTTCTCAGTGCCGGTCTGCGGAATTCCCCGCTTTTTCAACTCGGGATATTCGCCCAGCACGATCTGCCAGGCGAACTCGCCTCGGTTGAGATCGATCGCCGTGAGATTGCCCCACGGCGGCCGGATGGCGGGATACCCCTCCCGATCCAGGAACCGGAAATAGCCCGTGTGGTTGTAGCCGTCGCCCTGCGGCACCAGCGTGGTGACGTTCGGCACGTTGTTGCTGTTGACGTAGAGGAGGCCCGTCTCGGGGTCGAACGAGGCGCCGGACCAGTTCGCGCCCCCATGGAACCCGGGCACCACACTGGTGCCCCGCAGGCTCGGCGGCGTGAACGCGGGCCCGCCGCGCAGCCTGGCGAACAGCTCCCGCGCGTAGGCGTTCGCTTCCGGAGAGATGTCCGTGAGGTCCTGCACGCCCACGAACTGGCGCGAGAACGGCGGCGGCTTCACCGGAAACGGCTGGGTGGGTGACGCCTGCTCGCCGGGAACATCGGACGCGGGTACCGGCCGCTCCTCCACCGGGAAGAACGGCTTCCCCGTCACCCGGTCGAAGAGGAACACGAAGCCGACGACCGCCGC
>CAYQDT010000260.1:0-3003 GCA_964416225.1 uncultured bacterium | reverse complement strand
CTTCGTCGGCTGGGCGACGGCATCCAGCAGCCGGCCCCGCCGCCGGACCTGCACCAGCGTGGGCGGGCACGGAAGGTCGTGGTCCCAGAGGTCGTGGTGGAGCGTCTGGAAGTGCCAGAGCCGCCTGCCCGTGCGGGCGTCCAGGGCCAGCGTGCAATTCGCGAAGAGGTTGGCCCCGTGGCGGTCCGCACCGTAGTAGTCGGACGCGGCCGAGCCCAGTCCGCAGTAGACGATCCCCCGCCGGGCGTCCACCGTGTAGCCGGACCAGGCGTTCGCGCCGCTGCGGTTCTTCCAGGAGTCTCCCTCCCACGTCTCGCTGCCGAGCTCGTACGGCTCGGGCACCGTGTGGAACCGCCAGACTTCGCGGCCCGTGCGGACGTCGAACGCGCGGATGTCTCCCGGCGCGCCGGGCTGACCCTCGCTGTTGGTGATCGGCACGATCACCCGGTCTTCGAAGAGGACCGGCGCCGAGGTGCTGCCGTAGTTGAGCTGGCGGATATCCCGCTCGATTCCGGCGCGGAGGTCCACCGTTCCGCCCCGGCCGAAGCGGGGGTCCGGTCGTCCGGTCCGTGCGTCCAGTGACAGCAGCCGTCCGTCCGCCAGGGCGGCCAGGATCCGCCGCTCGCCGCCCGGCCGGCCGTCCGACCAGTAGGCGACGCCCCGGTTGACGGCTCCGGCATGCGGATCGTATCGCCAGAGCTGCTTCCCCGTGGCGGCATCCAGAGCCACGATCCGGATGCGCGCCGTGGTGACGTACATCACGCCGTCGACGACGATGGGCGTGCATTCGATGGTGGTTCCGGCCGCGTCCCCGCCGTGGTAGGTCCACGCGACCTGGAGCTGTGACACGTTGTCCCGGTTGATCTGGGTCAGCCGGGAATACCGCATCCCGCCGGGGTCGTTGCCGACGTACGGCCAGTCCACGCTGTCCCGCTTGCGGACCTCCGGGAAGCGGGCCGCGGGCTCGGGCCGTTCCGCCGCCTCGGACGGTCGCGCCGCGGGCACCGCCGCGGAGGTCACGACGCGGGCCGGGTTCCCCTGTGCCGAAAGGTCGGCGAAGGCACCGCCCTCTGCGGCATCCAGGCGCCACAGTCCGATCGTCTCTTCATCCAGCGCCGCCGGCCCGGTGGGCGGACCGTTGAAGGCGCGGATGGTCCGGGAGATGCGGACGTCGTCCACGAGGCCGTCGCAGCCGATCCCCTGCGGCGGGTAGCCCCCCAGCCAGAGCGGCCCCACCACCGGACCGGCGTTCGTAAAGGAGACCTTCTGCTCGGCGACGGGCCGGCCGTCCACGAAGAGCCGGACCTCTCCCGGAAGGTAGGTCATGGCAAGGTGGTGCCACTGGCCGTCGGCCACGTCCACCTTGGACTCGATGTTCGACGGCGAGAGACCGGGCAGGTACGCGGCCAGCACCCCACTCCCCGCCATCGTGTAGAGCTCCCAGTGCCGCGGCGACTCCTTGGCGCTGTTCGCCACCAGCACGTTGAAGCCGCTCTTGCCGTTCAGCTTCGCCCAGCACTCCACGGTGAGCGGTGGGTTCTGGTAGACCGCTTTGCCAGCGGCGGACACGGCGCCGCTCCGCGCGTCGAGAGCCTCTCCCCACCGGCCCGGGGCGAGACGGGCGGCCGGGCGCGCCTCCACCTTCTGGGGCAGCACCTCCCGGCCGGCAGCCCACGCGGCGGCCCGGCGCAGCACCTCCGCGACGCTCGGATTGCGCAGCGCCGGAGCGTCATGGCCCAGCAGTGTCTGGAAGACGCGCCCGCGCCCCACGGTGTAGCAGAACGCCAGCGGCTCGTCCTGATCGGTTACCTTCGAGTGGGCGGTGAGCAGCGGGTCCACCGGCTCCTCGCCCTGCTGGTGATAGTACAGCTCGTCCCGGGTGTCGAACGGCGCCAGGCCGCGGGTAAGCAGGTGGTCCGGATGCGGAATCGAGACCTGGAACGGCCCGAGCGGATCGTGGCCGCTCTTCCCCTCCACCCAGACACGCCGGCTCAGCCGGTGGTACTCCGGCCAGTCCAGCCACGCGCCATTGGCGAAGTGGACCAGCAGCAGGCCGCCACCGCCCTCCACAAAGCGCAGCAGCTTCTCCCGCGCCGCGGGTCCCAGCGTGGGGCGCTCCCAGTTCTCGTAGTTCTGGACGATCAGGTCGTACGCGGAGAGGTCCGCCGTGGCCAGCGCCTCCGGGTCTTCCATCACGCTGACGCGCACGCGCGCATCCGGGGCCAGGTCGTCGCGGATCGCCTGCGTGGTGGCCTTCCAATCATGCGCCGGGTGGTGGTGTCCGGTCAGGATCAGCGCCCGGATCGGGTCGTCGCCGGGCGGAGGCGTGGAAGTCACGCCGCGCTCCGGCACCTCGCCGTGGGCCGTCCAGACGATCGCGTTCAGCACCATCTTCCGCAGGTTCTCCACCTGCCAGTTGCTGTGGAAATGGCCGCCGGTGAAGGCGAAGCCCCGGCCGCCGTCCGCGCGCTGGACGGCCCAGGCCACGGTCTGCGGCTCCGCTTCGCCGGGGAGCGGGGTGTTCAGGATGGCGGCGCGGCGGGAATCCCCTTCCCGGAAGCGCAGGTGGTAGTAGTACTCCTCGCGCAGCGGAAACGGAGCGAGACCGCGAGAGATGGGATGTTGGGGGTTGGGCAGCGTGGGCGTGGTGGCGGCCGTCTGGATCTTCGAGTACCAGTGGTTGGCGGCCGTTCCCGTCTGGTAATCGAAGTAGCCGCCGGTCCACTCCAGAAACTCACGCCCGCCGCGCTCCGCCGGCACGAAGAGGGTGTAGTGCAGCACCACCAGGCCGGCACCCCGCTTCATCTGGCGCCCGAGCACCTGGAGCCGGTCGCCCGTGAGGAGGGGGTGATCCGCCTCGCGGTGGTCGGAGCCGTCACAGTACACGACAATGCTGTCCGCGTCGTCGAGGGTGCGCGGGTCCTCCGGCCAGCCGTAGAGGTGGACCTCCGTCCGGTAGCCGCGCGCGTTCAGGATGGCCTCAAAGGCGGCCAACACCTTGGG
>CAYQDT010000259.1:0-5841 GCA_964416225.1 uncultured bacterium | reverse complement strand
GGCGATGTATCCCCGCCCCTGATTATGCACCTTGGTGACGAGCGGGCAGGTGCGTCGATGGTCGGCAGCGACCGCAATTTGGCCTCGTCCTCGACGCTTCGCGCAACGCCATGCGCGCTAAAAATTGTCACGGCGCCCGCCGGCACCAGGAACTGGAACGATGCCGAACGGACTGCGGGCAGGTACTCCGCCACCACGGTCAGCCCGTTCGGAAGCTGCGCGGTATGATGGGTGCTTTGCAACGGTTCTCTTCCTCCCGTCCTACGGCCGCGACCAATCGTTCCGTGGTGCCGCCGGGGATACGGTATTCTACCCCCTCGGCAACAGGCCGTCTATGCGCCGTGGCCGCCGCGGAACCGCCCGGCCCCCGGCTACCGAGGCCGCTCGCTCCGCCGCGCGGCGGCTCGCTCGGACCGCGTCCGGCACGGCTCCCTTCGACGCGTCCGGGTCCGCCCTCCGCGCGGGCGCCGTGGGCTGCGGATAAAACAGAGCAGGCACTCCGCACAGTTCGAGCCGAAAATGGACAAGCCGCCGGTTTATACACGCACTTCCGATCTTCTCACCCTGATCCAGCCGCCGCTGCTGCTT
The DNA here is from genome assembly GCA_964416225.1 of uncultured bacterium. Classification (GTDB taxonomy): domain Bacteria; phylum Armatimonadota; class SYMT01; order SYMT01; family SYMT01; genus CAYQDT01. Next base: position 5,253 of record CAYQDT010000259.1, on the reverse strand, counting down.
TCCGTTGCCGCGGAGTGCCTCGCCGGGGGGACGGTGGCCGGGCTGTCACTGGCCAGCTATCAGCCCTGGCTGCTCGCCCTCGCGGCGGTGCTGGTGGTCGGCGCCGGAGCGGCGCACAGCGCCTATTTCGACCGCCACGAGGATCTGGAACGGTTCCCCGACCGGCCGCTCCCGGCAAGGCGACTGGACGCGGAGTGGGTCTGGCGCGGGGGCCTGCTGGCACTCGGCCTCGGGATCCTGGCAGCGCTCGGTACGGGACCACGGGAGATGGTGACGGCCATTGGACTGGCCGCCGTGGTGCTGCTGCACGCGTCGGTGACGAAGGGGATCTGGGGGGTGGGGTTCCTCACCACGGCCCTGGCGCGCGGGATGGTGTTCGTGTTAGGTCTTTCCGGCGACGCGCACGGGATCGCGCGGCACGCGCCGGCGGCGCTCCCCATCCTCCTCTATGCCGCGGGCTGGGCGGTGCTGCGCGCCGCCCGCCAGCCGGGCGCTCCGCCGCCGACGGGCTTCGTGGCGGTGATGCACCTGCTGGCCGGGATTGCGATACTCCTGTACCAGATCCTGGCGCGGGTCTACTACCGGGTGGACGCGACGGTCTTCTTCCTACCGCTGCTTCCGCTGGCACTTCCCCGCCTGGTTTCCGTGATGGCGGACCCGCGCCGACCGGCGGCAGCGGAAGCCGTCCAATACGCCTTCATTGGACTGACCCTGGTGGACGCGACGCTCGCCGGGGGGTATGCGGGCATGCTGGCCGGATTCGTGGTGGCACTCTGCGCTTTCGGGGTGCTGGTGCTCCTGCGGCGGTGGCCGATCGCCCTCATGTTCTGGCCCCGGTAGCCGGCCGAATCTGCCTCCGGCGACAGGGCAATCTCCCGCCGTATTCCATTTATACTGACTCCTGACCGACCTACTCCTTGGCGTCCGCCGCATCGTCCGGACGCCGGTCTCGTCCCCGCGCCCGCTGCGCGACCTGAAGGTATTCTCGTGAAGCGCTCCCCGCTACCGGCCGCACTGCTCGCACTGGTCGCCATCGGCCTCTGCCTTCCGCACGGCGGCCATGCCGCAGATGGACCGGTCCTGCTCTCGGACCACTTCGAGATCGGAGCGGACCAGACTCCCAACGGGTGGAAAAACGAAAGCTCGGGCGAGCTGCAGGTGCAGCTTGCGGGCGATCCGCGCAAACCCAGGGAAGGGAAGGCTTCCTGGCGGATCCGCGTGCCCGCGTGGGAAGGGGGTCACGCGCGCGTAACGCACGCGGGGCTCCCGCTGCGGGCGGACACGACGTACGGGGTGGCGGTCTGGCTGCGCGCCGAGGGGGTGGAGCAGCCGGTGACGGTCTCGCTGCACCGAGCCGGCCGCACCGGTGAGAGCTACCTCTCCCGCGCATTCCACGTCGGCCCGGAATGGCGCCGCTGCACGCTGGAGGGCCGGTGCCCCGCGGATGATCCCTCCGCCGAGCTCTCGATCAGCTTTGCGGGAACCGGAACCGTCTGGGTGGATGAGCTCCGCGTGGTGCAGGGCGAGCTGCCGGAGGAGCCGGCGCGGCCGCTCATACCGAAGCTGGCCAAGGACGGCAGTGAGTTGAAGCCGCCGCCCCCGGTCTACCAGAAGGGGAACCGCATCTACAACAGCAGCTTCGAGCTCGGGGCCGACGGGTGGACCGTTCCGGAGCACGTGGCGATCGTCGCCAGCGACAGCCCGCACGGCGAACATTTTGCGCGCTGGCTCCCGAACCCGTATCCGCTGGAGAGCCAGCCGTTCGCGGTCCGGCCCGGCCAACCGTACACGGTGAGCCTGTTCCTCCGCAGCCAGCGACCGGGCGCGCGCGCCGAGGTAGCCGCGGTCGAGGTTGGGAACGGGGCGCGGGTGGCGAAGAGCTTCGATCTGACGCCGGATTGGCGGCGGTACTCCTTTACAGCGGAGCTTCCGTGCGAGCAGTACGCGCGGTACTTCCTCATGATCCACCCCGCGGCGACGCTTCACGGATTAGATGTGGACGCCGTCCAGGTGGAGGAGGGACAGCAGACCGACTACGCGCCCGCGGCGCCGGTCGAGCTCTCGACAGGGATGAAGCGCAGCCAGCTCTTCCCGGAGCCGAACCAGGTGATCGGGATCCCGGTCCAGGTCTACGCTCCGTCGAAAACCGGCGCGGAGCTGAGCGTCCAGCTTCGGCTGACCGGCTTCTACGGTCAGCTCCTCGACGTTTCCCGGCTGCCGCTCAAAGCCGGCGTCACGCGGGCGGAAGTCCCCTTCCGCGTCCGCATGCCGGAGCAGGGGAGCATCCGCCTGGAAGTGCAGGCCCTCCAGGGGACGGACGTGCTTTCGAGCGCGGAGCGGATGCTCTGCGTGCTGCCTCCGCTGGACCCCAACCCGGATCCCGCCTCGTTCTTCGGCGGCCACGGCAGCGTCGGGACGGCCGGGGAGTGGCACGCGCCCACGGTGGCCGCCCGGGCCGGCATCCGGTGGTGGCGCCTGCACGACCTGAGTGCCTACACCGCCTGGTCGGTCGCCGAGCCGGCTCGCGATCGGTTTACCTGGTATGATCGCGAAGTGGAGGCGCTCCGCTCCCGTGGGCTGACCGTGCTCGGCGTCTTCGCGCGCACGGCGCCGTGGGCCGGCAGCGATCCGGGGGGCGAGCGCTCCGATCCCTCAACCTGGCCACCCGCGCGGATGTCCGATTTCACGGAGTACGTGCGACGCGTGGTCGGCCATTACCGCGGTCAGATCTCCGCCTATGAGATCTGGAACGAGCCGTGGGCGCGCAGCTCCTGGTCCGGAACTCCGGACAAATATGTGGAGCTTGCCAAGGCGGCGGCGGCCGCGGCTCGCAGCATCGACCCGCGTGTGGAGCTCCTCGGCGGGAGTCTCTCGGTGCCGCGCCCGCAGTTCACGGATCAGGTCCTGGGAAGGGGTCTGCTCAACGCCGTCGACGCCGTCTCCTTCCATGAATTCACCGACCCGGAGGCGGTCACGTTCACGCGGGGCGGGCACGACCAGGTCACCCAGTGGTCACAGTCGCTTCGCGGCAAGCTCGGCCTGGCGGGAGGTGAGAACAAGGCGCTCTGGAACACGGAGGGCGGGGTACCCTGCCCGAGCTATTACTCCTGGCTGGGCGCGGAGGAGCAGGCGCGCGCGGCTGCCCGCACGCTCGCCAAAACGCTGATCCTGAGCAAGGCAAACGGGATCCGGCGCTACTTCTACTACCACGTGTGGGGGGAGGGCGGCGGCCCGCGCCTGATGGACTGGCTGTACGCCGACAACTGGGCGCTGCTGGACTATGACGGCGGCGGCAAGCCGACGCTCGGCGCGCTGGCGGGGTGCGCGCAGCGGCTCGAGGGCGCCTCCCACGCCGGCCGGGCGGAAACGGAGCACGTGCGGGCCTACCTCTTCCAGAAGGGCCCGGACACCATTGTTGCGGCGTGGTCGCCGACGGCGCTCACGGAGCCGCAGCTCGTGGAGCTGGGCGTGCACCCCCACCAGGTCTCCGCGTATACCCTGATGGGCAATCAGAAGGGGCTCCGGAGCGTGCTCCCGGTGGCCGCCGGGGCGGGAACTCCCGCGATTCCGGCCAGCGTCACGGTGAGTCTCCGGGACGAGCCCACGTACATCGTCGTGCGGAACACGGATCCGGCAGCGGTCCTGAAGGCGCTGAAGGAGCTGCCGCCGGACGCGGCGCGCAAGCCTGCCCGACCCACAGAGAAGCAGCCAAAGCCGGAAAAGCCGGCCGGAAAGAAACCGAAGCGAGGCTCGGCGGCGCCCGCTCCGTGAGCACCGGCGTGGAATGCGCGTGAGGCGGCTGCCCTTCTTTGGCACCCCGGCTCCGCCCGTTTTTGCCGAATCGTCTGCCGTGAACCGCCGGAGCGCGGCGAACTACCCAGGGAATTGAAGTCACTCTCGGAGGCTTGATTTCGGAGGCCTGATTAATGAAGTTAACCGTCACACGTAAGGAACTCTACGAAGGGCTGCAGATAGTTAGCCGCGCGGTCTCCACCCAGACCACGCTCCCCGTACTGAAAAACGTCCTCATCCAGCCCGGTGACGGAGTCATCAAGCTTTCGGCGACCGACCTGGAGCTCGGGGTCGAGGTTCTGGTTCCGGCCACCGTCTCCGAAGGAGGCTCGCTGACGGTTCCGGCCAAGACGTTCAGCGAGATCATCGCGGCCCTTCCGGAGGCGGACGTCTCCCTCGCGGCGGATGAACATGAAACGCTGATCATCTGCTGCCGCCGGTCCGAGTACCGGATCAACGGCCTGACCGCGGAGGACTTCCCCGCGCTCCCGGAAGTGGGCGGCAGCGTGTCGCTGCAGGTGCCCCAGGCGCAGATGAAGGAGATGATCCGGCAGACGGCCCTGGCCGCCTCCGATGACGATACCCGCCCGATCCTGACGGGGATTTGCGTGGTTCTGACCGGCGGCAAGCTGCGATTGGTCGCCACCGATACGCACCGGCTGGCCGTCCGGACCGCACCGGTGCCGGAAGCCACGGCGGAAACCACGGTCATCGTGCCCGCGCGGGCCATGAACGAGCTGCTCCGCGTGCTGGGGGACGGCGAGAGCGCCCCGCTGGCTGTGAGCGTGGACACCAACCAGGTGCTCTTTAAAACGGAGCGGGTGACGCTGGTCTCGCGCCTGATCGAGGGTCAGTTCCCGCGCTACGAGCGGGTGATTCCCGGAAACCACACCCGGCGCCTGACGATCCCGCGGGACGACTTCCAGTCCGCACTCCGGCGCGCGCGCATCGTGGCGCGCGATGCGGCGGCGAAGGATCGGGTCGTTCTCGAGGCTTCGGGCGAGAGCCTGATCATCAGCGCAGTGGGCGACGGCGGTAAGGCGCACGAGGAATTCGAGGTCGCCCGCGAGGGGGACGAGATCAGCATTGCGTTCAACGTGAACTACATGCTGGAAGTGCTCGGAGTGCTCGACTGCGAGGGCGTGTTCCTGGAGTTGACGGAGCCGCTGGCGCCCGCGGTCCTTCGACCCGTGGACGGGGATGATTACCTGATGGTGATCATGCCCATGCAGGTCCAGTAGCGGGCGGGGTATCATTCGAAGAGAGAATCGCCGGCGCGGGCGGATGGATAGAGCCCCGTCCGCGCCGCGGGTCCTCGAGCTCGCCCCCGCCGATGTTCGCAGACGCCGTTCCGATGCTCTCTTTACACGCTTACCTGAAAGACCGCCTGGAGTACGCTTCCCGCGAGCTGGAGCGCAGCGTGGAAGGGCTTCGACGACAACCTCGCGAGCTGGGGACAGA